>JAWVYE010000022.1:0-10788 GCA_033722905.1 Desulfobulbales bacterium | reverse complement strand
CATTCAGCGTTCCTTCTATTGGACACTGATATCTCAGCTGTCAGAAAAAACACAAAGGGCCTCCAAGGGAATACACCCTTCGGAGGCCCACAATCGGCCTTTTGAAAAAGCCTCATCCACTGAAGTATCCCCCCCAGTAGAAATTCCGGAAAATAAAATTTACCCAAGCCTGTAGTTAATAAGTTACCGGATAGAAAATTACAGGAAACTTGTCAAGGTGAAAATTTGATTGGAAGCTCCCCGGAAAGCATATTCTTTCCAGTTACCCGGATAACTTCTGCACGCATCTAATTATCTTCATAACCCGCCATAAATTACATATAGGTTACATATTGTTTTTTTTTGAGATTTTTTTTGATCTGATTCCTGTTGGAAAACAGTCGGGTGCAGATGTATAGAAGGTTTTACCAGAAAGGCAGCTTTGATCAGCCACTTGCTGCAAACATTTCTATGCTGGTTATAGCTGCTGCAAAGGCTTTTCAGGCAGGGTGAACCAGACCTGAAATTCGTGGTTGGCGATGCGGGCACCGACCCGGCCCTTGTGGGCTTCGACCAATTCCTTGACCACGGCCAGTCCGATACCTGCCCCGCCATAATCCCGGGAACGGCTTTTTTCGCCCCGGTAAAAGCGCTCAAAAAGAAGAGGCAGGTCTTTTTCCTGTAGGTCCCTGACCGGGTTGGCAAAGATGACCCGGGTTTCATGGCCGGATGTCTTTGTCAGAACTCTCATGGTGTTCTCAGGAGGGGTGTATTGCAGTCCGTTCTCAAAGAGATTATGCAGCACCTGGGCCAGCTTCTCTGGATCAGCATAGAGGCGGCAGCCCTGTTCTATACCGGAAAAATCAACAGTGATGTTCTTTTCGGTGAACTTGAGTTGAAAACTGCTGAAAACATGCATACAGGCATCCTGGAAATCAACCTTGAGGATATTGAGATTTACCTTGGCAGCACCGGCCCTTGCCAGCTTCAGGATATCACTGACCAGATGTGACAGGCGCGTAGTCTCTTCTCTGAGAAGGTGAAAGTTTTCTTTTGAAGTCGGGACAACCTCGTCCATCATCCCTTCCAGGTAGCCCTTGATGTTTGTAAGCGGTGTTTTCAGTTCATGCGCCACATCGACAATCATCGTTCGGCGCAGCTTTTCCAGGTGGCTCAGACTCTCGGTCATCCGGTTGAAGGCCAGTGCCAACTGCCCTATCTCATCAGTGGTGACCACCGGTATCGCATCGGGAAATTCGCCGACAGCGATCCTGTCGGTATGCTGTATCATTTTGTCAAGGGGGGCAAGAATACGTTTCATGACAAAAAAACTGACCAGTGAAGAGAAAACAATTGCTGCCAGACTCCCCCAGATGAGATAACGGTGGATAGAATCGATAAACATCTGGTGGCTTTCTTTCGGTGAAATGTGATACTTCTCCATCAATGTGACAAAGTAGTCTGCCGCCAAATAATCCACCGCGCCCCAGACTATAAGGACCACCAGGCCTATTATCAGCAGGTTAATGGCAAATATTTTCCAGATCAGGCGGGTCTTCATACGTGGTCACTTTCCGCAAACCGGTAGCCGACGCCCCGGACAGTTAATATAAACCGGGGACTGGCAGGGTCTTCATGGATTTTCTGGCGCAGTTTGCCGATATGAACGTCCACCACCCGGTCGATGACAATAGCTTCATCGTTTGGATAAAGATATTCCAGCAGCTTCTGGCGGCTCAGAACCTTGCCGCGGGCACTCATCAGTGCCAGCAGGAGTTTATACTCATGGGGTGTCAATGAAACGGGCTCACCGTGCAGGCTCACCTCGAACTTTTCAGAGTCAAGCACCAGGCCGCCCACCTTGAATAAGGTCTGCTCTGCATGAGGCGTAAAGCGGCTTCTGCGCAGGATGGCTTTGACCCTGGCGACAAGTTCACGGGGGGAGAAAGGTTTGACAACATAGTCATCCGCCCCCAGGGTTAACCCGGAGATCCGGTCAACCTCTTCGTCCCTGGCTGTCAGCATAATAATCGGTATATCAGAGGTGCGGCGGATAGCGCGGCATACCTCCCAGCCGTCCATTTTAGGCAGCATCAGGTCAAGAATGACGAAATCAGGCTGCTGCCGCCGGACAATATCCACAGCGGCCAGACCATCCTCCGCCGTGATGACGCTGAACCCCTCTTTTTCCAGGTACATCGCCACCAGGGAGGCTGTTTTTTTATCATCTTCAACAACAAGAATTGTTTTTTGCGGGTCTTTCACAACTGTTTCCATGGCCTTGTTCTTCTTTTGCAAATTACACCAGAAAACATATTGGTAAACTGCGCTGAAATCAACCCTGTAATGGCTTATTTACAGAGGTTTTCATCTATCTTTACCAAATCTTTAAAATCGCTACATGATCCCTTTACATCAAAGAATTATCGTTTGCATCATGCCGGGGCGGCTAAGAATCATGCTGTTCATATTCTATCGCCCTTGCCGCAGAAAACGGCATAACTATCGATTATCTTAAAAAATAAAATAAAGAGGTGATTTTATGAAAACATCAATAGTTGTCATTGGCATTATGTTACTTGGATTCATTGGTTTGCTGCAGATCAGCAGACCCGGATTCGCCGGCCCGGAGGATATGGGGCACCTGCAAAAGGCCACTTTTGCAGGCGGCTGTTTCTGGTGTATGGAGAAACCGTTTGAACAGCTGCCGGGGGTCGAATCGGTCACTTCCGGTTATGCCGGCGGTACAAACAAAAACCCAACCTACCGCAACTATGCGGATTTCGGCCATATCGAAGTGGTGGAAATACTTTTTGACCCGGCTGAGGTTTCTTATGACAAGCTGTTGGACGTTTACTGGCGCCAGGTAGACCCCACCGATCCCGGCGGCCAGTTCGTTGACCGCGGCAGGGCATATTCAACGGCAATTTTCTATCATGATGAACAGCAGCGGCAGTTGGCGGAAAACTCTAAAAAAGCTCTTGCGGCAAGCAATATTTTTGCAAAGCCCATAGTGACCCCTATCCTGCCGGCGGTCCAATTTTATGCTGCGGAGGAGTATCACCAGGACTACTACAGAAAAAATTCCCTACGATATTATTTTTACCGGAGCCGTTCCGGCCGTGATCAATTTCTTCATAAAATATGGGGTGGTGGCAAAACGGCAAAAAAGCAACAGAGAAGTGAACTGAAAAAGAGGCTTACTCCCCTGCAATACAAGGTTACCCAGGAGGACGGCACAGAACCGGCTTTCAATAACGAATACTGGGACAACAAGAAACCGGGTATCTATGTTGACATAGTTTCCGGCGAACCGCTGTTCAGCTCCACTGACAAGTATGACTCGGGTACAGGCTGGCCAAGCTTTACCCGGCCGCTGGTCGAAGAAAATATTATCGAAAAAAAAGACAGGTCGCTGTTCATGACCAGAATTGAAGTGCGCAGCAAAGGAGGAAACTCCCACCTTGGCCATGTTTTTGATGACGGGCCGGCGCCATACGGCAAGCGCTATTGCATCAACTCGGCGAGTTTGAAGTTCATTCCTGCTGATGAGTTGAGCGCAAACGGCTATGATGAGTTTTCGGGGTTATTTGATTAAGGACCGGGCAGCCGGTTTAAACGGCGATTATAATTCCTGTCCCCTGATATATAGGCGGGTATGCATTATTTCAGCATACCCGCCCTGAACAATAAATACTGTTTTTTACTCCCAGTTTTTAACCGGCAGAAGCGGACACTGGAAGTAATCCGGAGGGCCGCCCGGTGATCCCGGCCATATGTCCAAATGGCCGGCATCATAATGTATCATGATATCCTCATATGATTTAAGTACCGGCAGGGGGTCCATTTCAACCAGTCCCAGCTCGGTCCACATGGCAGTGTGGGTGAACCAGCGCCCGCCATTATAATTCGGGTTGCGCGGACCGGCGTCGCTGACAGGGAGCTGTCCGTCAGCACCGTTGGTAATGACATAAAGAATGTCATAGGATTGCACATTATTATCGTTTGGGGCAGGCAGCACGGTTGTTGCTTTTGTGCCCCAGGCAATACCGTCAGCATAAACATTGGGGCCGAAATCCGGTTTGCCCGGCCCGGCTGCTGCGTATCCGCATATTAAAAGAAAAAAAGCCAGAATGGCTAAACTGGATATTTTTTTTATCATGGTGATTTCCTCCTGTTATTTTTAAAGCTGAAGCGGTTGTCGATTCATTCCTCAAATACTGATACAGCTAATGATAATTGCATGCATCCATTGCTATCACCTCCTTCATAATTGCTAAGTTCATGTTGCAAACACTGAAAGAAGTACTGCCAATACACGGCCAATACCTGCAGATCCAACCCTGATAAAGATGTTAGGGTATTAGCCGGATGATAAAAAATGAGTTTAAAGTGGCGATAAAGGAAACGTAAAGATTATGTAAAGAGCAAAGGATAGTCCACCTATGGCAGTAAAATGATGAGGGGATAACATCACCAGGACCCAGCTAAATGGTGTCATACGTAACATATACGAACCCTGCCGCCCCTCTTTGGATAAGATTCCATGCAATCCGTGCCCCTTGCATTTATGGCAACTGTTAGTGTCAGTATATGAAAAACCGGAACAGTTTCCGCATAAAACAAAATCAATTTTTTATACTGCTCACGTTGCCGCTGGTGACGGCGGTTCATTGATATGCAGTCTGCTCTTTAAAAGCAGAATGCCGCCGGAAATAATCAGGCCGCCGCCCAGCCAGGCCATGGGATGCGGCACCTCGCCCCAGAAAAAGTATCCGTATATGACTGCGAGGACTACCGAGGTGTAGCTGGCAGAGGCTACTGCCGGAGCCCTGTCATGCTGGTATGCCATGGTCATGAATAGTTGCCCGAGGCTGGCAAACAGGGCCACACACAGAAGAAAAAACCATTGCGGCAATGACGGCATGACAAAACCGGGCAGAGCCCAGGTGCCCGACAGCAGACAGGTGAGAATTGTAAAATTAAATACGATTGATAACGGGTTGTCCGTTGCATTGAGCCTTCTGACCATGAGGTGGGCCATGGCCGCCAGTGCCGCCCCTGCTATTGCCACCCAGCCGGCGCCTGACCATGATGCTTCCGGCTGCATGATAAGGGCCACACCGCCAAGGCCGGTGCCGATTGCGATCCAGGCTGTGAGGGGGGCTTTCTCGCCGATGACAAATGGTGAAAGAAGGGCCAGGAGCAGAGGCTGAGATCTGCCGAGGAAAATACATTCAGCCAGCGGCATATGAGTGAGGGCATAAAAAAAACAGAACATTGCCGACATGCCGAACAATGTTCTCAGCACGATAAGTTTTTTTGCAGTGACAATCAGCGGCCTGCGGCGCAGACGCACGATAAGTAGCAGGACCGGCAGGGCAAGTAAACAGCGGAGGAAAACAAGTTCAGGCAGCGGCAAAGATTGGCCAATTGTTTTGATAAAGGCTGACATGGTGGCAAAACAGCCCGAGGCCAGCAGCATATACACAATACCCATAACAGAAAGTGGCTAAACGCTTTGCGCCATTCTCTGCCGCACTGTTTCAAAGAGAATGATACCGGCAGCCACGGCAGCATTCAACGAGTCCAGGTCACTTTGCATGGGAATGGCGATATGCAGATCGCACTGTTCGGCAACCAGTGGACGCAGCCCCTTGCCTTCACTGCCAATAACCAGGCAGGCGGGAACCGTCAGATCCGTGTCATAAACCAGTTGGTCGCCGGCATTGGTGGCCCCGAATATCCAGATGCCGTTTTCCTTCAGCATTTTCAGACAATTTACCAGGTTGGTCACCCGGCAGATATCAATGTGGAACACAGAGCCCGCGGAAACTTTCATCACGGCGCCGGTAACCGGCACACTCCTGTCCTTCGGCAGGATGATGGCGTTGGCGCCGGCCGCAACCGCTGAACGGATTATGGCACCAAGGTTGTGGGGGTCCTGAATGGAGTCCAGGGCAAGCAGGAGCGGCGGGTTAACGCTATCCTTGAGTTTGACTAAAAGATCGTCCAGCTTGAGCATGGGCAGAACAATTCTGGCCGAGACCCCCTGTGATCTCTCTTGCTCAGACGGTTGGTCAGGTTTATCAGAATCTGTCCCGGTTCTGCCTGAGGATATCCGGACAGGAATTCCATTACTTTGTGCCAGTATTATTATCTGCTCAAGCCTGTGCCCCGGTTTATCCTTGTGGATGAAAATTTCCCGAATTGCCCGGGGGCGGAATCTGAGCGCTTCCGTCACCGGATGAATTCCCCATATGAGCTCGGACCTGCTATGGGAGCCTGTCCTTTTGTGTTTGCTTCCGATGCTGATTCTATGTTTCTGTGAGGAAACTCTGGCCATTGCAGTTCAATAATAAAGTTCAAGCGGTCTTCCGGAAATATCTCGCCTTTTTCTGCTTCTTTCGGCAATGATTATTGCTTTCAGGACCTCTGCAGCCCGGTCGACAATATCATTGACTATGACGTAGTCATAATCAACCATGCTTTTCATCTCATCCCTGGCGTTAGCCAGACGGGTGGCAAGAACTGGTGCAGATTCAGTGGACCTGCCGACCAGTCTTTTTTCAAGTTCAGCAGGAGACGGAGGTGCAATAAAGATAAAAACTCCCTTATCTCCCAGTTTCTCCTTAAC
The DNA here is from genome assembly GCA_033722905.1 of Desulfobulbales bacterium. Taxonomy (GTDB): domain Bacteria; phylum Desulfobacterota; class Desulfobulbia; order Desulfobulbales; family BM004; genus BM004. The sequence continues at coordinate 4,172 of JAWVYE010000022.1, read as the reverse complement.
CTGACGGGCTCCCTGGACATCAATATCAAGAATAATATCGTGTCCCTTTTCAATGGTCTTACGGATTATCCTGCTGCTTGTGCCGTAAAGATTACCATGCACTTCAGCCCATTCAAGAAAATGGTCCTGCCGCCTCATGTCTGCAAACGTGTCTGCATCAACAAAATAATAATCCACGCCATCCTGTTCTCCTGCCCGTGGCGGTCTGGTGGTATGGGAAACCGAAAATGACACGTTATCAGTTGCAGTAAAAACTTTCTTCAGTATCGTCGTCTTGCCGGTCCCGGAAGGAGCAGATATTATGAAGAGGTTGCCGTTTACCATGATCCGATCAATTATTCTTCACCCATTGCAAACTGTTGCACTGAGGCCGGCATAAAGCGCTGGGTAATGGTTTCAGGCTGGACGGAAGAAAGAACGACATGGTTGCTGTCCAGAATAATAATGGAGCGGGTTCTCCTGCCCTCCGTAACATCCAGGAGGCGATTATTGCGCTTGGCTTCATCCTTTATTTTTTTTGAGGGTGAAGAGTGTGGATTCACCACGGCCAATATCCGGCTTGCAACGATTGAGTTCCCGAATCCCACATTGATCATTCTGCCATCCATTTACTTACTCCTTACTCCAGGTTCTGAACCTGTTCACTTATTTTTTCCAGGACATTCTTCATATCAACAGTCATGTGGGCCGTGACAGCATTACTTATCTTCGAACCAATGGTATTTACTTCCCGGAGGAATTCCTGGACAAGAAAATCGAGTCTTCTGCCAATCGGTTCTGTAAGCTCAAGAAACCCATGAAATTGCATGACATGGCTGCGAAGCCTGACAATCTCTTCACTCACATCGGACTTGTCGACGAGTATCGCAACCTCCTGGGCCAAGCGCACAGGGTCAATATCTACCTCTGACAGGAGAATGTCAAGACGTTCCTGCAGATTGTTCTTTCTATGCTCCTGTATCTGGGGCAGGGATTTCTCGATATCGTCTATTTTCATCTGAAAAGCGGTTAATCTTTCCACCAGATCCTGCTGCAGCACCCTGCCTTCATTTTGCCTCATATTCCTGCACTCTTCCAAGGCTGACACGGTTGCCGCCCTGAGGCCGGGCCAGATCTTCTCCAGGAATTCAGCCCCGACATCTTCATCACGGGGGATAATTATGTCACGGTATGAAGCCAGCATGGCAAGATCCGGTTCACCGGCAATTGCCAGAACCTCGGAAACTTCCTGTAAACAGGCAAGATATTCTTTGGCCAAGGGAATATCGGCCTGCAATCGTGATGATTCAAGACCTTCATCATTGAGAGTAATGTAGACATCAATACGCCCCCGGTTATGATAGAGAGATATTTCCTTTTTAATTCTATCTTCCAAGCCGATAAACCGCCGCGGCAACTTTACACCTATGTCGAGATAACGGTGATTGACAGACCGGATCTCAACGATCCACGATATTCCTTCACCGCTTGCCTCTCCCCGGCCGAAACCGGTCATGCTTAAAGGTTTTCCCATGGCATCTCCTTGCAGCCGTGTTTATTTTTTGCGCCTGTTAAGGCAGATATCACAAACAAATGTTCACCTCAGTAACATCGGCAGTCCCTCACTGCATGTTCAGGCCTGTTTTCCGTCCAGCAATAGTACCAGCCTTTCGGCAAATCGTTCAGCAGAAAATACCAGCGATTCCAGGTCAAGAAAATCCAGGACATGATGATCGAACAGGACCTTGGCCTTTGCCGCAAAACCATCCTCAGGTTCTGCCTCCCAAAAAAGGAGATATTGCGGCACCCTTGGCAGAACCGGGACAACTATTGCCGAGGTGGCGGTTGCGCTCAGATCAGCAGGGCCCGCAAAGCCATCAAGCTCTTTGCCGGTCGCTTCCAGAACATGGGCAGGTTTACCGGACAGGTGTGCGGCAATTCTCTTTTCACAATAGGTCTCCAGTGTTTTAACCTTGGATATCGAATTGGGCAGACTTTCCATGCCGATCCATGTGCCCTCAGGAATTCTGCCGCCACCTGAATGGACATAATTATAGAGGAGGATCTGATCCCTGGGGTCGACAACCGCTTTATTATCCATAACAATATCCGACTTTCCCAGCTTGACATCCTGCCCCAGATAGCGCAGGTGCAATGAATCAGGATCATCCCTGTGCCATCCGGCCCCAAGAGGGGAAGCTATGGCGCTGAAATCCAGAAGGCTGACTTTTTCCTGCAGATGCCGGACCAGGGAAAGGTCGTGCTCCTCGGCCACCTGTTCGGCCAGATTCTCCATGTCTTTGCCGGGACCTGCTTTTACCGGTTCAAGACCCCGGCGGTCTATATACGGGCACAGGCTGACATCTGCACCGGCCCTTGCTACCGCCGCAGCATAAGCAAGACAGGTGGGATGGCCGCATTCGCCGCAGTTTGTTTTGGGCGTCCTTTGTAAAATATCCAACGGGTTCATGGCTGCGACAAATTAATTCTCCATGGGTTCAACCGGTATTCTCACTGCCGGCACCAGTATATTTAGAAAAAGAATCACATTTATGTCAATTACTTAATGGCTATCCATATAAATGAGAATAGCACCGGTTGCGCTGCGGCCCGGCGCCTTTATTAGGCTGACCTAATTTTTTTCTGCATGCCAAAAGTAAATATTGACAGACAGCCGCGACAGTCTTATCTTGCATGCGAAAATAAAAGAACCGAATGCCAGCATATTTAACACCACATTATTGTAACAGAACTTGCTCATTCCCATATATAATTTATCAGGAAAAAGGATCCGTCTTGAAACAGTGTCATGATTGCCACAACAACGGGAAAGTTTTACCAACTGCGCGGCACAATCCCGGGATAGCCATCGTCGGCAATATGAATGTGGGCAAGTCCAGTTTGTTTTCCTGGCTCTGCGGCACAGAAAGCGCCAGTATGAATTTCCCCGGCACCACCGTTTCTCTTGCTGTCGGCCGGATTAAATCCCTGAATGCAACCGTCTACGATACCCCGGGGATTTATTCGATTTTTTCGGCCAACGAAGACGAAATGGTCTCACGTGATATCATACTACCCCAACAATCCTTTACCCCTATTTCCACCATCCTTCTCGTGGCAGACGCCAAAAACATGAAGCGCTCCCTGGCTATTGCCCTGCAATATGCAGAATACGGGCTGCCAATGCTCATCGACATCAACATGATTGATGAAGCAGCGGCCCGGGGAATTGAAATAGACTTTGAAAAACTCGCTGCCATGCTTGGAGTCGATATATGCTCCTCCATTGCCAGAGAAGGAATCGGTATCCGCAGAATTCTTTCAAAGTTAAAATCCCCGCGTATTGCCCACAAACTTATCACCTATCCTGACTGGGTCAACAAATTCATTGATATCATCGAAAAACGCTGCCAAGATCTGGACATTTCCGCCCGCGTCGCAGGACTGCTTCTCCTTGCCGGTGACAGGTCAATTGAAAAATACCTGGCAGCAAAATACAATTCGCAACTACTCAATGAACTGAAGGTCCTGGCCGCAGATCATCAAAAAGAAAGCCCGGAAACATTCCGGGCCCTGATCGCAAACCTGTATAATAGAAAAGCCGAGCAGATCATTAAAGAAGTCCAGCAGGTTGAGGCGCCGCGCAAAAATCCGCTCCTGGTGACATTCGGCGACTGGTGCACCCAGCTTCATACCGGCATCCCCATAGCCATAACCGTCCTGGCCCTGGTTTATCTTTTTGTAGGTTCCTTTGGCGCCACCTTTTTAGTTGATACCATCAACGGCACCATTTTCGAAGGTTTTTTGATCCCCTGGGTCACCCGCCTTCTGGAACCAATTCCAAGTCAGTTTTTGCGTGCCATGTTCGTCGACCCTGATTTCGGCATCCTGCCTACAGGAGTATTTCTTGCCCTGGGACTTGTCATGCCGGTGCTTTTCTGTTTTTACCTCGTTTTCGGCATCCTGGAAAGTTCCGGCTACCTGCCCCGCCTGTCTATTCTTCTTGATAAGGTTTTCCGCAAGATGGGGCTGAACGGCAAAGGGGTAATTCCGCTTGTCATGGGTTTTTCATGTGTCACCATGGCAATTCTCACAACCCGCCTCCTTGACACGAAAAAAGAAAAAAACATTGCCACTTTTCTTCTGCTGCTGGGGATGCCCTGCGCACCGCTTATTGCGGTCATGCTCATCAT
>JAWVYE010000021.1:0-10836 GCA_033722905.1 Desulfobulbales bacterium | reverse complement strand
ATCCTGCTTTTTGCTCCTGCGCCGGCCGAGACAGTATCGCAGATATCCGTAAACGATGTTTTCTGGCGCCGGGATGTCAGTATCACAACATCATACGCGGCAAGCCCGGCAGATTGTGCCAAGGCCCTGGAGCTTATCAGGTTGCAGCGGGTCGTGGTTGATGACATGATAACCCACCGGCTGGGATTGGCGGAAACCGGGAAAGGATTCCAGCTTGTTGCAGAAGGCGGTAAAGCTCTAAAGGTTATTATAAAGCCGCAGGAGTAAGTTTGGCATCGGCAGTGGATGTTAATCCAAAAGCTTATTGAGCGCCTTGTTAACTTGATACTTTTAAGTCACTTAACTTATAATTCCATGCAAGCATTACAAAGAGCGGCCCTTAACGGTTCATGGATTAAAAACTAAATTTTCAATATACGTTGAAAGGAGAAGCATTATGCCGGAAGTTGACATTGAGGGAAAAGATTTTAGTCTGGAGAAATCGACTGACAGTCAGGGTTTTTTTCTTAAAGGTTCCAATTCCCATGATTGGGGCATGAAAAACCGGTTGGCCAGGATTTTTAATCCTGAAACGGGCCGCACAGTGATGCTTGCCATTGATCACGGCTATTTTCAAGGCCCGACAAAAGGGCTTGAGAGGATTGATCTTGATATTCTGCCTATTGCGCCCCATGCGGATACATTGATGCTGACCCGTGGAGTCCTGCGCTCCATTGTGCCGCCTTCCTATACCAGGGCCATTGTTCTCAGGGCCAGCGGCGGCCCAAGTGTTTTGAGCGAGCTTTCCAATGAACAGATTGCCGTTGATATGGAGGACGCCGTCCGCCTCAATGCCGCAGCAGTGGCAGTCCAGGTATTTATCGGTGGAGAATATGAAACGCAATCGGTGCATAATATGACCAGGCTGGTTGACATGGGAACACGGTATGGAATTCCGGTATTAGCCGTTACCGCAGTGGGAACTGATATGAAAAGGTCAGCACGCTACTTCCGGCTGGCCTGCAGAATCTGTGCAGAGCTTGGAGCCCATTACGTAAAAACGTACTATATCCCGAAAGGATTTGAATCCGTGACCGCAAGCTGTCCCGTGCCTATAGTGATGGCAGGCGGCAAAAAGATTCCGGAGCTTGATGCCCTTACCATGGCATATAATGCAGTACAGGAGGGGGCCGCCGGAGTAGACATGGGCAGAAATATTTTTCAGGCCGATTCACCGGCTGCAATGATCCAGGCGGTAAGCGCAACTGTTCATCAGAACCTTCCTCCCGCAGAGGCGCACGAAATGTACCTGGATTTAAAAAAGTCAGAAAAATGAAAAACGGAAGTAAATCGACAGGCCGGTTCTTTAATATACCGGCCTGTCTGATTATTAATTTTTCAGAGTGGCAATAAATTCTTTGAGTTGCCCCTGCAGCTCATCAGTAAGGTGTTCGAATTGAATTCCGCACCGCTTCATTTCCACCCTTGCAGTCACAAAATCGCCTATATATGTTGAGCTCCAGATACACCTGGCGATAAAATTCTCATAACATTTGTTTTCATGAATGAGATTAGCACGTAACATGGAATGCCCTCCCAGTTCTTTATTATCATCGATATGGGTTAAGCAGAACCCTCCGGATGAAATATCTGTAATTGAACCAAGGAGCTCTGAGCCATTCCATTTAAGGAGTGCAAAGACACTGCCTGAAATGTCGAGGCGCGGGTATTTTCTGCGTTCTTTTTTATGAAGTTTCATGGTGGTATGGGTAAAGAATAATAAATTTTATTCACTTATAACAGTAATTCTATAGAGTTGTATCAAAAAAATAATTATCCCCAAACCTGGGAACCTGTCCTAAATTTGTGGAGAAATTTCAGCAGGGATGCGTTTAAGTCCTTTCTACTAAAAAAGCAGGGCCGCGTGGGCCCTGCTTTCAGGAGAAAGGATTGATGCGGAAATTATTTCAAAAACTTCCTGATCAAAATTAAATTTAACTAATTCATGCGATAAGCACAAGCAAGAAAATCATTTATGCAGTTATCTTGAGAGTTTTGTGAATTTTGAGCCCTCAAGTGAGAGATTGATCATAAGTCCCTTGACCCCGTAAACAAAGCCGACAATGGGATGCTGGATGTTTTTTGAATCGACGGAACCGCCGGCGCCATAATCAATAAGGGCAACAGAGCCATCGACACCAGCGCGCCAGCCCAGGCTGTCACGGAATTTTGTCAGGGCGTTTTCTTCCATGAAGATAATAACAACATTCTTTGACTGCGCCCCGAATTGAAAACCGATGGAACCGGCTGTAAGGCTGTAATAATCAACGGTTTTGCCGTCAATGAGGAGGGCTCCCTCTCCATATTCTCCACCTATTCCAAAGCCGACCCGGATAACATTGGGAATGACGAGAAAGCCTTTTGCGTTTTTTAAAAACTCTTTTGCCCCCGGGACTTCATTCTTAAAGCGGTCAAGTGCCACATCGACACTGACGTCAATTTCTCTGGCACTGCGTGCCTGGGCCTCGGAAGAAAAATAAGGTGTTATTACTAAGGTGAAAACAATTGCTGCAGTAACTGCTGAGATAATCCCCTTACCGGCATACATATTCATACGCATGTGCAACGCCTCCTTCAGAATGGGTTATATAATAAGAGTATTGTGATAACTTAATAATACCCTTTGTATAACCTTTCAAGGAGTTTTGTCTCCTTGATGGATATCCTGGAGTAGGGCTGGCGTATTTTAGCGGCGGGAAACGTTCTCAGGAAAATTCAGGAAAAAGCTGCAAAAGGGACTCTTCGTTTGCAGACGCAATACCTCTTTCGGTAATAATGCCACTCACCAGGCGCGCCGGCGTAACATCGAATGCATAATTGCTGGCAGGGGTTTCCGGCAGCCCGCAGAGGACCGTTGTCAGTCTGTTGTCAGCAGCGAGGCCGGAGATGTACTTTATTTCATCCCCGGAGCGGTCTTCAATGGGTATCTGTCGCACGCCGTCGCGAAGTTCCCAGTCAATCGTTGAAGACGGCAGGGCCACATAAAACGGAATGTTATTGTCATGGGCGGCCAGGGCCTTGAGATACGTACCGATCTTGTTTGCCACGTCACCGTTGCGGGTAGTGCGGTCCGAGCCGACAATTACAAGGTCCACCATGCCGTGCTGCATAAGGTGCCCGCCAGCATTGTCAGCTATAAGAGTATGGGCAACACCTTCCTGGTGTAATTCCCAGGCTGTCAGTTTTGAGCCCTGGTTCCAGGGCCTGGTTTCATCAACCCATACATGTACGGGAATATTTTCCCGGTGTGCTGCATAAATGGGGGCGGTGGCAGAGCCAAAATCAACAAATGCCAGCCAGCCGGCATTGCAGTGCGTGAGAATATTGACAGGTTCGCCGTTTTTCCGGGCGCTCATATCCCTGATGATCTGCAGGCCATGTTCGCCTATTCTGCGGCAGAAATCCGCATCTTCGTCAGCTATGCGGCCGGCTGTAACAAATGTTTTCTGTATCCTTTCTTCCCTGTCCGTTATATCAGCAATTGCGTTGAGCTGACGGTCTATTGCCCAGGAAAGGTTTCTGGCAGTCGGCCTGGTATCAATGAGTTTGCCGGCAGATTCCTGAAAATATGCTGCTGAATCATGCTCCGGGGCGTGCAGGCTTGCACAGTACATGCCGTATGCCGCAGTTGCGCCGATGAGCCCGGCCCCCCTTACGTGCATGTCGCGGATGGCTGTGACAAAATCAGCAAGTGTTGCCAGTCTTTCAATGATAAATTTATGGGGCAGATAACGCTGGTCTATGATCTCGATGATCTGAGAATTGTCTTTGCGGGGCCAGATGGTCCGGTAGTTGATGCCGTTGATTTTCATATCGGTCGGTTGCTGCAGGCAACCCTGATACAGGAGAATTCATTCAGGTCCGGGTATGGAAGTGAATAACTCCGCCTAGAAATAAGTTGTTAACAGATAATATGATATGAGACCCATACCGAGTGTGCCGTATGCCAGCAGTCATGGTATGCAATCATCCTTCATTTTTTTGACCATGAAGGCAAAGGTTAACCCGGCGATGATAAAGGCCACTATAATGTATAGTATATTTTTCATAAGTGTATGTATAGTATTTACAACAAAACCATGTTTGAAGAAGATACTATAATACTACTTGAGCAGGAGATCAAAGAAGGGAACAAATTCTTCCGCGGAAAGCGGCCGGCTGAACAGAAAGCCCTGCACATAATCACATCCCTGCTGGCGCAATACTTCAAGCTGTTCTTCAGTTTCAACTCCTTCAGCCACGACCTTCAGATCCATACTGTGAGCCAGCAGGACAACAGATTCGGAAATTGCCGCATCGGTTGAATCGGTGGTAATATTGAAGACAAAAGAACTGTCAATTTTCAGGAAGTTGATGGGGAAGAGTTTCAAATAGCTCAATGAAGAGTATCCCGTGCCGAAATCATCCAGCGAGAGGCTGATGCCCATGCTCTGCAGCTCCTTCAGCCTGGAGATTGTCGTTGCTACATCCTGCATGATCACGGACTCGGTAATTTCCAGGCTGAGGTACTCCGGGCTCAAGCCCGTTTCATTGAGGACCTGGCTGATCTGCTCAGCGATATTTTTCTTGTTGAACTGTCGGGCCGACATATTGACCGCAACCTTGACAGGAGGATATCCCGCATCCTGCCATTTTTTATTCTGGGTGCAGGCAGCCCGCAAAACCCAGTTGCCGATAGGTTCAATGAGGCCTGTTTCTTCAGCCAGAGGGATAAAATCCCCTGGTGAGATCATGCCTTTTTCAGGATGCTGCCAGCGGAGGAGGGCCTCCATGCCGACCAGTTTGTCGTTTTCAAGGCTGATGATAGGCTGGTAAAAAACAACAAGCTCGTCATTATCCAGAGCCTTGCGCAGGCCGGATTCGAGCAGAAGAAACTCAAAGGCCCTGGTGTTCATATCTGCCGTGTAATACTGATAGTTGTTCTTGCCGGCATCTTTGGCCCTGTATAATGCGGTATCGGCACAGCGCAGCAGACCGTCAACATTATCGCAGTCATCGGGAAACAAACTTATGCCGATGGAACTGGTGGCATAGAGCTCGTAATTCTGAATTAGCACAGGCTTGGAAAGGGCCCGCAGAATTTTGCGGGCAACCACTGCCACAAACTTCACATCCTGGAGATCATCCAGGATTACGGCAAATTCATCTCCCCCAAGCCGGGCCACCGTGTCGCTTTTACGGACACAGGCCTCAATACGCCTGCCGACTTCCAGCAGCATTTTATCACCGATTTCATGGCCCAGGGTTTCGTTGATCTTTTTGAACCTGTCAAGATCGAGAAAAAGGACCGCCACATAATTTTTGTTGCGCAACGCCTTTGTCATCATACGGCTGAGGCGGTCCTGCAGCAGCATTCTGTTGGGCAGATTGGTCAGGGCATCATGGTGGACAAGATGGTAAAGGCGTTCCTGGTGGTCACGCAGTTGTGTTTCCACGCTCAGGTTTTCCGTGATATTGCGGATAACTTCCAGAATGCCGTGGAGAGTGCCGTCAGGATTCCACAGGGCTGAGGCCTCGATTTGGAAGACCCGCTCCGTGCCGTCTTCAAGAATATCCTTGTGATGCACTGTCGCTGCCTTACCTGTTTCAAGCACATCTTTGAGCACGCAATGATGATTCTCCCCTGAACAGGGAGTGTCCGTCTGCCGGTATGCCTCATAGCAGGTAATTTCTTTCAGGCTTGTCTGCTTGCTCGGCAGAAGCACGAGTGCGGCCTGGTTCATGATCAGGACCCTGAAATCCGGGCTGATAATCCTGGCCGGGTCACGGACGCCGTCAATTATGGTCTGGATAAAAGTGCGCTCCTGCTGGATTGCCCTTTCCGCACGCCTGCGTTCTTCTATCTGGCGGTTAAGTTTGTTGTAAGCCTTTTCAAGTTCAAGGGTCCGCAGCAGAAGATCGGAATTTTCTTTCTGTAATTCTCTTTCAATATTTTCCTGTAACTGATCTTTTTCGCGTTTGAGCTTGGCGCGTTCAATTACATTTTTAATGGAAATATCCAGGATCTGCAGATCAAATAAAGGCTTGGTAATATAATCCCATGCCCCTAATTTCAAGGAGTCCGAGGCATCTTTTACGGTTCCTTTTCCTGTCACGATAATAACCGGAACTTCAGGAGCACCCTTGGTGATATGACTTAAGACCTCAAGTCCGTCCATGCCGGGAAGACGAAGGTCCAGCAGGACAAGATCAGGCAAGACCTCGGCCAAAAGGCTCAGGCCGGCCTCGCCGGTCACTGCTTCAAAAGTGGCATATCCCTTTTGAGAGAGATACTCGACAATTGTTTTGCGGACCTCCGGATCGTCTTCTATAGTAAGGACTTTAACCTGATCGAGGTCCTGTTCCGGGGAAGAATGCTGCATAATTTCAGTGGACATTCAAATTGCCCTCATGTAGATTTTGGGTGATTATAACTGTTTGATATTAAAACAAAAGGAAAGGGGTGCCCCATGGGACGGCATCACCATCGCTTAATTTATCATACTTGTCCTCTGAAAACAAGTAATTACGCAACTGTTGGAGAATAATGGCTGAAAGAGACAACAGTGCAGCAGCTCCGGGCCCCATATTGACTGTGGCAGGACAATGCCGTCTGTCAGGCATTTCCCGGCCCCTTCTTGCAGCCCTGCAGGCGGAGCTTACCATTGACAATCCGAAATATCATGATGCAAAAAAGTATGGGCGCTGGGTTGGCAAGAATTTCCAGAAGGAGCTCTTTTTCTGGGAGTCGGATGCAGCAGGTATTGTATTTCCCAGAGGTTTTGCCGCCCAGGCGGTGGCGCTCTGCCGCAAATATATGGGCAAAGGGCCGGAAATCCGCGACCGGCGGCGCAGGTTGCCGGAAATTGACTTACGTTTTACCGGGCACCTGCGCCCGTATCAGAAAGAGGCAGTGGACATTGTCCTGCGCAGACATTTCGGGGTATTGGAAGCCGCTACCGGGTCCGGCAAAACCGTTATGGCTTTGATGATTATGGCCCAAAGGCGCCAACCGGCCCTGATCATAGTCCACAGCAGGGAATTGATGTATCAGTGGCAGGAGCGCATAGGACAGTTTCTGGGTATTGAGGCCGGCCTTATCGGGGACTCCAGATTTGCTATCGAGCCGGTGTCCATTGCAATTGTCAATACGGCCCGGAAACGACTGGCTGAATTGACACCCTGTTTCGGGCACCTGGTTGTTGATGAATGCCACCGGGTGCCGGCTACTTTGTTTACAGAGGTTGTCAAAAGATTCGATTCCTATTTCATGCTTGGGCTGTCAGCGACAGCTTACCGCAGGGAGGACGGCCTGACCCGTTTGATCTATCTCTACATGGGGGACAGATCCCACCAGGTCGACAGCAAAAAACTTGCAGAATGCGGTGCTGTTTTGCAGCCCCGGTTCATACAGCGAAGCACCGGGTTCAAATATGTCTTTCGGGGTAATTACCAGTCCTTATTGAACAGGTTGACCAGAAACGAAGAAAGAAACCGGCAGATTGTCGATGATATTGCGGCTGAAGCCGGAAATGCTGAAGGCACAATACTGGTGGTCAGTGACCGGGTTGCCCATTGCCAGAAACTGGCCCGGCTGCTTGCCGAGAAAGGGCTGCAGGCCAGTATTCTGACCGGTAAACAGACCACCTCTCAACGGGCAGCGACTGTCAAATCCATCCACCGGGGCGAGGTCAGGATCCTCATTTCCACGCTGCAGCTGGTGGGAGAAGGTTTTGACGCCGCCGGCCTTACCACTCTGTTTCTCACTACTCCCATAAAATTTACCGGCCGGCTCCGGCAGGTGATCGGGCGTATTCTCAGGCCGGCTTCCGGCAAGGAGCCTAAGGTCATTGACTACGTGGACAAACATGTGGGTGTCCTGAAAAATTCTGCCGGAATAAGGCTTCAAGCCTATCAAAAGGACAGGGATGAAGCCTGAAGCCATTACTGAAAAAGGTGCAGCACCTGTGCAGCTTGTTTATGGGGATATTACAAAAGATAACCGGATATTTGCCAATTGAGCCAATGCTGTAGTATATTGCCGTTACAAAAAAAATTACAGGGGTGCTGCGGCTAGCAATGCCCGGTGTGACCTTAACAGAAATAATGCTGAAAGCATGGAGCGACGGGGGTTGATATGAAAGATGAAAAGGCAGCCAAGGCTCTGATTAAAAAACTTGATAAGCTGCTGCGGAGCAAGATGACTCCGATTTACAAACGATACTCAGTGTCCATGCAGGATGTGCTGACGCCCCTCATGTGGAAACCGCTCGTCCTGGTCATTGGCAACTATTCATCGGGCAAATCCACTTTTATAAATGAACTGCTTGATATGCCTGTGCAAAGGACCGGCCAGGCTCCTACAGATGACAGTTTTACTATCCTGACCTCCCCGCAGGAGGGAGAAGATGAGGAAGAGATACCAGGCGGCACCATTGTCCATGATGACCGGTTGCCATTTGCGCCGCTCATTCCCTTTGGTGAAAGACTCTTTTCCCACCTGCGCATGAAAAAGGTCAAGTCCCCTGTGCTGGAGAATTTCGCCATAATTGACACACCGGGAATGCTCGATTCGGTAACCGAAAGGGACCGGGGCTATGATTATCTTGGGGTGATAGGTGAACTGGCCAGGCTTGCTGACCTGATTATCCTGATGTTCGATCCCCATAAGGCAGGAACCATCAAAGAGACCTACCAGGCAATAAGGAGCACCCTGCCGGGGGCTACAGGTGAAGACAGGGTGCTCTATGTCATGAACAGGATCGATGAATGCGACAATGTCCCTGACCTGGTGCGCTCCTACGGTACTTTGTGCTGGAATCTCTCTCAGATGACTGGCCGCAAGGATATACCGAGGATTTTTCTCACCTTTGCCGCCAGGGAAGGAGACGAACCTCCCAGGGGCGTGGAGTCATGGGTCAGTGAGCGTGATGAGCTGAAACGCGCTGTTGAAACTGCACCGGCTATGCGGATTAATCATGTGTTCCAGGAAGCGGAAAGGGGTGTGCGCGAACTGGATCTTCAGGCCGAAGCACTGGCTGCGTTTAAAAGTGGTTTTGGTGTAAAAGTACAGGAAGCGTTGAAGGTGGGGCTGCTGGTTTCTCTGTTGGTTTTCTGGTTCGGGGATCTGCTGTTGAAAACGGTTGCCGGATTTCCACAGAAAACGCTGCTCGGTTCTCTTTTCTCAAAATCTTTTGACGACAGGGTGCTGGTTTTTCCTTCACTGGCAGCGCTTCTGATTCTTGTCTTCACCGGTCTGGTGATAAGCAGTGTTGTTTTCCCCAGGTTCAAGAAAAGCACTTTGGCGGATCTGGACAACCTTATTTCCTTTGAAACAGCTTACAAGAGAGACCTCTGGCGTCGTGTGCGCGAAAGAGTTTATACCGCCATCGAGGAGGAGGGATCCAAACAGCTTGGGGTCAGTCATAAATGGTACCGGAAGCGGTTGAAGAAATTCCTTGATAAGGATATCGGGCGCTTGAAAAATAAGTGGTAGAAAACCAGGAGACTGAAGCCAGGAGTCAGGAGACAGATATGAAAGGTGTCTGTTTAATAGATGATGAGTTGTTAAAAGAAAATAAGATTTGTAAAGAAAAAATAATCAGGAATTAGAGATAGGGTTTGATGGCCTTGTAAAACTTAGTGGCCATGATTTTGTAGCCGGCACTATTTGGATGAATGGTGTCGTGCATCAGCTCCTTGTTGCCCATGATGCCCCCGAGAATGTCGGGGACAAGAACTATGCCGGCATCTTCAGCTAGCTTTTCATATGCTTTTTCATAGCCCCGGTCCCAGAAGAGCAGCTTGATGCCTCCAATTACAACTACGGCACCCTCGGCCTTGATGGCTGCTGCGATCGTCCGCAGATTCTTAAAGGCAATTTTCCTGTCGACCCCGTTTTTCAAATCATTGCCGCCAAGCGTGATCAATACTATACGGGGTGATTTTGACAGGACATCACGTTCAAGCCTCTGTAAGGCCCTGGCAGTAGTGTCCCCCGGTATGCCTGCATTCATTACCGGCTGGGCAACCATCTCAGCCAGCTGGGCCGGATAGCTCTTGTCAGGAGGTGCTCCTGTGCCGAATGTCAGACTGTCACCAAAACAGATAATGTTTTTTCCGGTCAATGCAATCGGTTCAGGGCTCCCGCACCCGGCCAGAATAAAGCAGGAAAGTAGAAAAGGAAAAAAGGTGCGCGGTGAAAATATGTCCATTATCAGAATGTAGCGACCAGGGCCAGCTGGAAAGCGACGTCCGGGGTCGTTGAAGTGTTGATGTCCTCGGCTACCGAAATGTCGAGATACATATTATCGCTGAATGTTAAGCTGCCGCCCATTACAAGCTGCAAGGCCGGATCACCCATCTCCTTGAGGTCGGTGTCATACAGGGCGGACTGGGCATCAAGCTGCAGTTTCAGCTGGATGAGTTCAGTCGCCTGCCAGCCGATACCCGCCCTGCCGGCAAGGGCAAAGTTGTTCTGGACTTTAGCCAGCTCGCCGTCGCTGTCTCCTAAAAATATTCCTGCCAGGCCACCGTACATGGTAATGCGGTATTTTTGCAGACTGAGAGGGTCGTTTATCGTCAGGCCCAGAGATAAATCAAAGCCGCCGCTACCGGTCAACTTGTCATAATCTCCAGTGGGCAGTTTGATTTCACCGCTGAAAATGAGGGTCCTCTTTTGCCAGGGCCGGCTGTAGGCAGCATTAATGCGGATGTCCCCCAGACCGTTTTTGGAATCCGTCAATTCAAATGAAGTGCCCGAGTTGGCATAGTATGATATCTGCAATTGGTCGCTTTCTTCCTTGGTTCTGCCGTTTT
>JAWVYE010000020.1:0-10948 GCA_033722905.1 Desulfobulbales bacterium | reverse complement strand
TCAGGAAAACATAGATATGCTGGTGCAGGCAGGATTCAGCAGGGTTGCAACTTTTTTCCAATGGTTCAACTTTGTTTCTTTCATGGCTTGCAAATAATGTTTACCCATTCTTGCCATGCAATATCTTGACTTATTACCTGACGCCGACCTGAAGACGATACATGAAATCTTACAGGAGAAGTCGCACTGGTTGTCCCAGGGCAAGAAAGGGGTGGAACGGTTCCGCCTGCCTTATGAAAGTGTAAGGCATATAAGGGCTGAGCATTGTGAT
Organism: Desulfobulbales bacterium; assembly: GCA_033722905.1. Lineage (GTDB taxonomy): Bacteria > Desulfobacterota > Desulfobulbia > Desulfobulbales > BM004 > BM004. The sequence goes on along the minus strand of JAWVYE010000020.1, from coordinate 10,677 downwards.
TTTACCGGCGCCGCTGTGAAAATCGGCAGTCCGGATGAGCTGTCGGAGCAGGAAAGGGTAAAAGTATATAAGGCCATGCGTGATTTTATGCCATGGCGTTAATGGCAGTTTGAAGTTTTTTGTACTGAAATTGATGCCGTATTGCGCAGTGAGCGCAAATGGAACTGAGTCATGCGCGTACTTCCTGATTTGCAGGGATAAATTGTTGCAGATATTGGCTGCAATAATGGCTACTACATGTTCAGGATGGCCCGCTATAACCCTAAACTGGTTATCGGGTTTGAACCATACTTACAACATTACTATGCATTTAAGACCCTGAACGGATTTGCCGGATGCGGCAACCTGGTATGTGAATTACTGGGAGTTGAGCATATTTCTCTGTTCAAAAATAGTTTTGACGTAGTTTTCCTGATGGGAATACTCTATCACCGTACATCACCGGTAGATGTGCTGAGGCAGATACGCACTGCCATGCAACCCGGCGGGGTTTTGCTGGTTGAATCCCAAGGTATTCCCGGTAAGGACCCGTGGGCGCTTTTCCCGGAGCACCGTTATGCCAAAGTGCCTGGCACCTACTTTGTGCCTACTGAAGCATGCCTTGCCAACTGGTTGTCCAGGGCAGGCTTTACAGGCGTTAGAATATTTTTGTCCCACCCGATGACGGACAAGGAACAACGGCGCACGGACTGGATGGATTTTGAGTCATATTCGGATTTCATTGACAGGGCAAATCCAGGTTTGACAGTAGAGGGATATCCTGCGCCAATCAGGGTTTTTGCCAGGGCAGAGAACACTTTATAACTAATTGATTTTAAATAAAATAAAGGACAATTAATGGCGGGGTTGAACAGTTTTTTCAGTTGACTTTTGTTAGGAAAATTATTAAATTTTTAAAGTTTTTATAACGTATTGGATTTGTAGAACGAATTACTTTTGCAGACAATATAATAAAAGGTGAATAAAAAATGTTAGGCAAAATAATTAAACAACAGGCCCGTTTGGATCTGGGTAAAAGATTGTCAGGTTTGACCTTGCGCAACAATACTCCGGTTGTGCTGTTTCTCCTGTTTTTTCTGGCACTGGGCACTTTGGCAGGCATAGGATTTTTCTTTAAAAGCATGGTATTGGAGAAACGCATTACAAAACTTGCAGCAGAAAATGAGCAGCTTGCGGATTTACAGTCACTGCGGATGAGTAATCAGTGGTTGAAAAACAGGGTCGCTGTGCTGCAGGAGGAGAAAGCGCTGATCCTTGACAATGCCGTGGCTGACCTGCATAAAAAAAGTATGATTATTGAAACGTTACTGAGCAGTGTCGGAGTTGACATCCAGGTCCAGGTAAGCAATGCAAACAGCGGTGGGCCGTTTTTGAGTTCTGCTGTTGGCGAGCGGGATGGCCAGGTTTTGCGGGCGGACAGATATCTGGATACAATCCAGAATGTGCCGCTTGGGGCTCCGGTGCCGGGGGTGATTACTTCAAGGTACGGAAAACGGATCGATCCCCTTAATGGCAAACCGGCTTATCACCATGGTGTTGATATCAGGGGCAAGATGGGGTCGGATGTCAAGGCAACCGCAGGGGGAACCGTAATTGACCAGAACTATGATAAAGGTCATGGCAGGTATGTACATATTGACCATGGCAACGGTTTTTTCACCAAATATGCCCATCTTAAGAAGAGCCTGGTGCAAAAGGGTGATATTGTTGAAAGGGGGCAGGTTATCGGACTGGTTGGCAACAGCGGCCGCAGTACAGGGCCTCATGTCCACTACGAAATCCATTATGACGACAAGATCATTAACCCAACCAAGTATGTAAGAATAAATAAATATTTTAAAAGGTATACGAAGAATCTGGCCGCCAAGAAAAACAGCCGGACATAAAGGTTGCATGGTGTATGGAAATTTCAGGAGCTGGTCATGATAATGGGAAAAGACATGATTGCCACCATTGAACCGAGAGGAGAAATTTATACCTGTCCTGCCTGTGGCTATACAGATGGTTTTCATGTTTCCTTCAAGGTCCATGAGAACAATAAAGATGCTGATATATGCCTCATTTGTCCCAATTGTCACAGCCGTTACGAACTTGGTTGGCAGGTGCGCCTCAAGTCATCAGATTAGTACCTGGCAAAATGTATCAGGCTGTGAATGAAAACAGCCCGGCCCGATAAAACTTTTTCACCCCCCTGAATATTTTTTGCTCGGCAGATTTTTTCCAACCTGGAAGTTTAGCGCAGGGTGATGGCGCATATCTCTTTTTTCATACCCCAATGCTGTCCACCTTTTTGTGCCCAAGGGGGAAGCTGCCCCGGCAGGATAAACCGTGGGGCAAACTTTGTTGACAGGCGAAACAGAAATACCTATACATAGTTTATGATAAATTATTGATGCATTCAGCGTGGCAAGGGGAATGTCGCTGTTGCGAAGCTGAAACCAGACTGGAGAGACAAGAAAACCTCAGCTTGTTGGCTGTAGGTTTTTTTTTGCAGGGATCTGGCACAAGGTTTGTAATAAAAACATTGATATTTCCCTTTGGGATTTGCAAGTGAAGATGAAAACAATTATGAGGAGCAGCAGATGTCGCAGGCAAAAAAAGGTGATACGGTGAAAATTCATTATACAGGCAGACTGACGGACGGTACGGTATTTGATTCGTCCAACGGTCGTGAGCCTCTGCAGTTTAATATTGGCAGCGGCCAGGTTATTGCCGGTTTTGAAGAAGCAGTAATCGGAATGGAGGCCGGTGAGAAAAAAAACATCCAGATCCCCTGTGATAAAGCCTATGGAGAGAAGAATCCCAGCCTGGTAATGGAGGTTGAAAGAGAGCATGTCCCAACCGATATCAATCCTGAAGTCGGGCAGCGTTTGGAAGTGGGGAGTCCGACAGGTGAATTACTGGCTGTCACTGTGATTGAAGTCAGTGAAAAAAGTATAGTCCTTGATGCTAACCCCCCCCTGGCCGGAAAAGATCTGACCTTTGATATCGAACTGGTGGAAATCGCCTGATCCTGCTGGGGAAATAGATTGACAGTTATTGAGTGCATGGGTACTTTACTGTCCGAAAACAGGGGCTGCCCCAAGGAACAAGAGTGTTTGAACAATAAGTTTAATGAACTGCTGATTTATTATGCCTGTTTATGAGTATACTGCCCTTGACCGGGCCGGTAAAAATGTATCCGGGATTATTGATGCCGACAGTACCGTTGCCGCCCGTCAGAAGTTGAGAGGCTCAGGCAAGTTTCCCGTTCAGGTCAAAGAAACAACAGCAAAGGCTAAATCTGAGGCTGCTGTCAGTTTTTCGCTGCTGTCGATTTTCAACAGGGTTACACCCGACGATATTCATGCACTGACCCGCCAGCTTGCCACGCTCCTCAATGCGGGCATACCTTTGGTCGGGGCCCTAGATGCTCTCATGGAGCAGGCGACAAGCCCGCCTTTAAAAAAGATCATCGCCCAGATCAAGGAATCGGTCAATGAGGGCAACAGTCTGACGGTATCTCTCTCAAAACATCCTAAGCTGTTTTCAAATATTTATATTAACATGGTGCGGGCAGGCGAGGCATCTGGTTCCCTTGATGTTGTCCTGGAAAGGCTGGCTGAATTCGGCGAGCACCAGCAGGCGCTGAAAGGGCGCTTTCAGGCGGCGCTGGTATACCCGATTTTCATGGCAATAATCGGAGCCGGGGTACTCTTTTTTCTCCTGAGTTTTGTAGTGCCGAACCTTACGAGGATTTTTACCGAAATGAAGCAGGTCCTGCCGCTGCCCACTGTCATGCTGATCTGGTTCAGTGATTTCATGCGAATATACTGGTGGGTAATTGTCCTGCTGATTGCAGCAATTATTTTTGGCATAAAGGAACTGATAAAAAGGCCAAAGGGCAGGTACATCTGGGATACATTAAAGCTGCGTCTTCCCGTGATCGGGCAGATTAACAGGAAGATTGCCCTGTCCCGCTTCGGTAGAACCCTGGGTTCCCTTTTGCAAAGCGGTGTGCCGCTGATCACTTCACTGGATATTGTCCGTAATATTGTCAGCAATGTTTTGATCGGGGAAGTAATTGACGAGGCTATGGAAGATATCCAGGCAGGCAAGAGTTTGAACCTCGCCCTGAGCAAATCAATCTGGTTTCCCCCCGTTTTCCGGCAGATGATTTCAGTGGGTGAGCAAAGCGGTGACCTGGAAGGAATGCTGAATAAATCGGCGGATGCTTACGAGCGGGAAATAGAAACACGTATCACTGGCATGACGGCCCTTATTGAACCGATAATGATATTGTTAATGGCAGTTGTAGTCGGGTTTATAGTGATTTCGATTTTACTTCCCATTTTTGAAATGAACCAGATGATCGGCTGAGATTCAGCAATTTACATTTGGCAGAGATATCTTGCAGGATGATTTATTTGGCGATACTATCCGGTATTGTCGTTTTAGTCTGAGGCGAAATGATAAATAAAATGAAAGTACATGTAGACTTTTATTTGTCATTTTCTGTCTAAAAAATATTAGAGGAAGATAGCATAATGTTTATCAATAGAAAAAGATTAGGAAGCCGGGGCTTTACCCTGATTGAAATCATGGTTGTTTTGGTCATCCTTGGTGTCCTGGCGGGTCTCATCGTGCCGCGGATTATCGGCCGTCCTGATGAAGCCAGGCGCATGAAGGCGAAAATACAGATTCAGAGCCTTGAAACAGCTCTCCAGTTGTATAAGCTTGACACTGGAAATTATCCCTCGACTGAACAGGGTCTGCAGGCCCTGGTGGAAACACCTGCAACAGGAGAACTGGCTAAATCGTGGCGTGAAGGCGGCTACCTGGAAAAAGGCCAGGTCCCCAAGGACCCATGGGGTAATGAATATGTATATTTAAGCCCGGGTTCGCGTGGTGATTTTGATATTGTATCTTACGGTGCGGATGGCACAGCCGGCGGCGAAGGTAAGAACGAGGATATAAATAACTGGGATATTGAGTGATTATTAGATTTTTCAGTATTCCGGTTTTTCTTCTTACATTTCATGCTGCCGGGCGATCTCCCGAAAAGGAACCCAGTTTGTTTGCATTGGAGGCAAATTTTCCCCAGCCCCTTATCAGGAAAATACCTGGTAATGCCAGGGGCTATACCCTTATCGAACTTATAGTTGTAATAGTCATTTTGGGCCTGGTTTTCGGGCTTACCGTACCCAAATTCAAGCAGGCTGTATCACGGGACAGCCTTGATTCATCAGTTCTGCGAATAATCGGACTAGTTGAGGATCTGCGGGAAAGTGCGATCAGCAACCAGGTGTCATACTTACTCAATTTTGACCTGCGGGAAAAAAAACTCTGGGCTTTTGCCAGCAATGTCTCTGAAGAGGAACAGGAACATGCCAAAGAAAGGGCGGCAAGGTTACCTGATGATGTTGAAATTGAAGATATATGGACCTGGACCAACGGCAGGCTCTATGAGGAGGCGACAATCCGTTTCAGCAAAAAAGGCTATATTGAACAGTCAATGATCCACCTGGAGTCTGAGGACGGCCGCCAGCTGACTCTTGAGTTAACCCCTTTTCTCGGTTCCATAATAATTCATGAGGGGTATGTTTTAATTGACAGATGACGATTCAACTAACTTATATTTTTACAATTATTGCATAGATATACAATGAAGAACAATTTGGCAGACAAAGGATTTACCCTGCTGGAGGTGATGATTGCAGTAGCGCTTCTTGCCGTTGCACTCACCACATTGTTGGGGTCCCAGTCGCAGAGTGTGTCGTTTGCAAACAGTGCAAAATTTGAGACCATGGCAGCCCTGTTGGCCCAGAGCAAAATGAGTGAAATTGTGCTGGAGGCTGCTTCTTTTTCCAGCGATGGCGGTGACTTTGGTGATGATTATCCGGGCTATGCCTGGGAAGCAACGATGAGCGATGTATCCATCGAAGGGATTGAGAATATTTCAGACTATCTGAAGCAGATTGACCTTACCGTGACCTGGGGCGTTTTCAGTTATAGTCTGAGGCTCTACCATTATGTGGCTGAAAATAATTAGATTATTAGTTTTGCTTACGCTTACGGACTGATTTTGGCTGATACACACGAAACAACAGGCAGCAGGAATAATAAGCCGATTTATGATACCGACACAGGGTTTACCCTGGTGGAGGTCCTTTTGGCTTTTATAATTTTTTCCATTCTTTTTATTACGATCTATACCAGCTATACAAGTTCTTTTAAAACCATAAAAATGACAGAAAGCCGGATGGAGCTTCACCGGAAAGCCGCAATTGTCCTGGAGAGAATAAGTGAAGACCTGCAGGCAACGTATTTAAGTGTTCTGCCGCCAAATTCATTTGGAGAGCCCTCATTGCATACGCAGTTTTTGGGAACCGACAGTGATATCAGCGGCCGGGAAGCCGATACCCTGGAATTTTTTTCCAGGGTCCCGTCACTTTTCGGCGATGAGGATGCAGAAGAGAGCGGCCAGCGCATTTCCTATGGTGTGGACCAGGGCAGCGGGGATGATGAGCTTGTACTGCTGCGTTCTGAAAATCCTGAATTTGTTGACATTAGTGAAGAAAAAGAGGGGCTGCCCCTTTCGGACGGTCTGCAGTCAATCAATTTTATCTATTTTGATGATGCCGGCGACCCCCATGATAACTGGGATTCAGAAAGTGAAGATTTTGCCGGCAGGCTGCCGCGCATGGTATCCGTGTCTCTGGCATTTATTAATTATGAAAATAGAGAGGCTCCGTTAAAGGTGATGACCAGTGTTTCACTGCCGGTCAATTACCGGGCAAGGCCTTAACAATAGGACAAAAGTTTTAAAAAATGCCGGGTGAATACGACAAAGGGAAAAAACGTAAGGTTATCCGTCCTTCTGGACCCTTAACAAGGCCGGAATCAGCCAGCCGTACAATGGGAAAAGCTTTATTGCAGTAACTGTCATGAAGAAAAGCATGTTTGATATTTTAAATAATAACAGGGGTATGGCCTTGCTCATGACGGTACTTATTATCAGCCTTATTCTGGTCATTACCCTGCGGTTCAATATTTCGACGCGCGCCAGCCTGACCAGCGCTTCGAATCTGCAGGATAATGTCGCCCTCGATTATATGGCAAAATCAATATTAAATGCTTCCAGGGCAATTCTGTCAGTTGATGCTGCTGAAAGCAGCTTTGATTCCCTTCATGAGGACTGGGCCAACCTTGCCGCTGCGTCGCAGTATTTCGCTTATTTCTTCAGCCGCGGCCAAGGCGGCATGAATATTGTAGATCATTCCGGCAGGCTCCAGGTAAACAGCCTGCTCACAAAAAAAGATGATGAGTGGATTGTTAATGAGGAGCAGAAAAAAGTCTGGATAAATCTATTAAGTGCTGAAGAGTTTGATCTCACCGACGAGGAGGTCAACGCCATAATTGAAGCTGTGGTTGACTGGATTGACGAGGATGATGATGAACAACCTGGTTTTGGCGGGGCAGAGAGTTCATTCTACCAGGGGCTTGAAGTCCCCTATACACCCAGAAACGGCCCCCTGGAATTTGTCGAGGAGCTGCTCCTGATCAGGGGCATCACCCCAGAACTGTATTACGGGGATGAAGAAATTCCCGGTCTTGAAGTTCTTGTTACCCCCCATGGCCGGGACGGCAAGATCAACATCAATACTGCCGAACCTTTAATACTCAGCGCCCTGTCTGATCAGATTGAACCGGATATGGTTGATAGCATTTTGACTTACCGGGACTATGAAGACAGCGATCTTACCAACCCGGACTGGTACAAGTGGGCCCCTGGTTTCCCGGGCGATATTGAGATCCCGCCCGAACTTATCACTACGAAAAGCTCATTTTTTGAGATAAACACAGAGGTTGTCGTGGAAAAAATGAGAAAAAAGGTGCGCGGTATGGTGGCCCGCGGCCAGGGCAGCACAACCGAACTTATTTACTGGAAAATAGAGTAATTTTAATGAGATGCCTGGTTTACTGTTTTCAACTACCTGATTCTGGCAAAGGATGTTTTTGCAAACAGTAATTTTTTTAGAGTTTGATTGGTTTAATTAGATATTTACGTTATAATAATCTGTTGATGCAATGAATGGTTTGAGGGGCATGCCTGGTAATGAACAACATATTCTTTCTTTATGCCGGTCATGGCCCCTTTGTTATATAAATATTAACTGATAAACGACCTTAATGCCTCGAACAATAATCGGTCTCGACATAAGTGAAGACACCGTCGCCGCAGTACATGTAAAAAGCCTGATGCAGGGCTATCAGGTAATTGGCTGTTCAGCAGTTCCCTTGACCGATGCCGGGGGCATCGGCTTTGCTCTGCGGTCAGTATGTGAAGATATTGATCCCAAGGGTTCAGCCTGCCACAGTGTCATTGAAGACGGCCATGTAAATTTCAGAAATCTGAGCATGCCCTTCACCGATCTCAAGAAAATCAGGCAGACCCTTGCCTTTGAGCTTGAGACGATGATGACTTCTTCTGCAGACTCACATCTGGCTGATTTCATCGATGTTGCCCGCAGCGGTTCACAGACCAGCCTTATTGCAGGTTCTGTACAAAAAAAATATATAGCTGAGCATTTGGCCCACTTTGAATCTTTGGGGGTTGAACCTGAGATTCTGGATATCAGAAACCTGCCCCTGGCAAATCATATACTCCTGCAGGAGAGCAGTCCTGAAAATTCCATGCTGCTCTATCTCGGTTCGAAAAAAAGTACTGTAATTCTCCTTAATGAAAGAAAGGTCGCCCTTATCAGGCAGCTCCCTTTTAACGCTGCAGGGCTGGCCGATGTTGCCTTACAGGCTGCAAAAAGAGAGAGTGAGGCTCCTGCTTTTGATAGCCAGGCATATGCGGCTGGCTTGCAATTGCTCTGCAAGTCAATCAACATCTCGCTGCATAGTTTCCAGGCAGAGACAGGCAGTACCATCAAGCCGGAGAAAGTTTTTATTACAGGTCCTGGATGCCTGATTGCGGAATCTCCTGAAATCGTCAGCAAGGAACTTGCAATTCCGGCTTCTGCATATGACCTGCCGAAAGAGACAGACAATATTCAGTTGAGCCAGCATCTGGCCACTATCTATAATCCTGCCCTAATGGATAATGCCCTTGCCCTTGCAATCAGGGACAGTAAAAAGGCAAAGGGATTTAATTTCCGGCGGGAAGAATTCCAGGTAAAGACCCAGCTTGTTAAGATTAAAAAAGAACTCATCCACGCCTCAGTTTTTCTGGTTATTATTTTGCTTCTGCTGGGTGTGAACTGGATTGTGGATTTTAAGGATCTCAGCAAAAGGACTGCGGAGCTGGACAGGCAGGTTAAAGGAATATTCACCCAGACTTTCCCGGAGATTACAAATATCGTTGACCCCGTCCACCAGATGAATACCAAGATAAGTGAATTGAAGAATGCAGCGGGCGGCGCACCGGGCATGAACCTGGGCAGAAGGGTGCTGGAGATCTTAAACGATATTTCAAAACGTATTCCCAAGGATCTGGAAGTAATCGTTGACAGGATGGTGGTAGATCAAGACGGTATCCAGATCAGGGGTACGACCGATAATTTTAATACCGTGGATGCCATTAAAAAAGGTCTTGAGTCTTCAGAAATGTATAACGAAGTTGTGATCGCCTCCGCAAACCTTGATAAGTCTGGAAAGGGGGTCAAATTTGAAATTAAGATGGACCGGGTCCAATAATGACGGGCGAGCATATACTCTGTAATTAAGAATTAATCAGTCTGACAGGATAAACGAAGAATTCATGCAACTTGCCAAAAGGGAAAAATATCTTATTGCACTGGCGGTCATTGTCATTGTTTTTGCCGTGGTGATTCAGCTTGCGGTCATGCCTTTTCTGGAAAAAAGGGAGCAGCTGAGAAGCGGCGTGGCAGGAAAGCAGAATAGCCTGCAGCAAATGGCTGCTCTGCGTCAGGAATACCTCCTGCTGCAGCAGGATTCCAATACTCTGGCCCAAAGGCTTACAAACAGGGAGAAAAATTTCACCCTTTTCTCATTCCTGGAAAAGGCGGCAGGAGATGCCGGGGTTAAGGAACATATAAAATATATGAAACCTTCCGCCTCAGCGGGAACAGGCCCCTTTAAAGAGTCTCTGGTTGAAATGAAACTGGAAAGGATTACCCTGGTTCAGATGGTCGGTTATCTGAAACTCATAGAATCACCTGATAAACTCGTGGGTATAAAAAGGATTTCCATCCAGGCGAACAAGAAGGAAACCCAGTTTCTTGATGCAATATTACAGGTTTTGACCTTCACCGAGTAATAAGACAATTTTATTGTTTGATTAAGCTAAAAACAGAAGATGGACGTAAACTTTTGCTCATAAAATAGATCATGGCTTCTGCAGTGAAAAATAAAAAATGGCTGGGCTATGCACTTTACTGTGTCATGGTTACCCTGCTACTGCTGTATTATCTTTTTCCGGCCCAGGCGGTGGAGGATTTTATCGACGACAGTGTCAGAGGTATCAACCCGGCATTCCGATTCAAGGCTGAGAAAATTGAGCCCTGGCTGCCTGCCGGTCTGCAGATAACTTCAGGCAAAATACACCTGGACACCATTACTGCTCCTGCTGTTTTTACGGCCGACAATATATATATCGAGCCGAAGATCTTGCAGCTTATAAAGGGAAGGCAAAGTTTTGCAATGTCAGGGGCCGCATACAGGGGTGAT
>JAWVYE010000019.1:0-11076 GCA_033722905.1 Desulfobulbales bacterium | reverse complement strand
TGTATACGATTTGCCAAATGGTACAAGTCTGGTGTTCCAGCCTACCTGTACATCATTCTCAACCAGCAGCTCAGCCATGTTTTTGCCATCACTTTGATCGTGCATGAAGATATAGAGGTTCTTTTCCTGCAGCTCCAGCGCGATCTTGCTGGCCACTTCCTTGTCCGGCGGAGCGCCCATAATGGCCGCAAAACCGGGGGCGGTACCGTCAACAAACTCAACACCACGCTTACGGAAGATCAGGTCATCGGCAGCTCCGAGCCAAATATTTTCCGGCAGTGGATCTTCGGTCTTAGTGTAATAATTGGGTTCATTGAGGTAACGGATGGCTTCATACATTTCCTCGGCAAAAAAAGTAGCCATGCCGGCATCAAGAGCAGGGGCCAGATAAGGAAGCCAGAGGTTATCCGTAACCAGCTCCGGCAAAAGATTCCTGCATTCCTGAAAGATATCCTTCATATCACCTATTTTTTCCACCTTGTAGCCGAGCATACTGTAAATGATCGGTAGAAAGTAGGCGGTGTTGGGAAAGGAGACCTCCTGGTCTGCACCATACTTTTTTAATGCTTCCTCATACGATTCTTCGGCCATGTCCACAATCTTGTGGGCGCCTCTGATGGCAGCGGAACAGATGATTTTCGACATTGCAAACTCCCTCTAAAAGTAAGTCATTGTTGAATGTTGGATGTTGAATGAAATATTTGTTTCAGCTCAACACTCACAAGCTCATAAACCAGTCTATAATTATTTACCCGGCCATTCCATTGATCAGGGACCTGGTAAGAGTAATTGCTTTCGGATGCCGCATGACCAGAACCTCTCCGCCCGCCATCAGCATCATGGATGCGGTGACTGCTTCCATCAGTACCCCTCTGTTTTCCTGGTCGCCGATCATGTCATCAGTCGGCAGGCGAACTTCCTTGGCTTTCCAGACTTCACGGCCGAGGTTACAGATAAACGGCACCTGCAGTTTCTCATCCTGCTGGGTTAAGGCGGCCAGTCTTATCCTTTCCATAACGGAATAGGTGTACTCGATGCCGTATCCGAGGGCACCGATGGACGGATCAATCAACACAGTATCCAGCTGCATACCCAGGTTTTCCATGAGAATGTTGAGCTGTTTGGCAAGGTTGACATCAATGGGTGATGCGGCGACAACCGGATGCTGAAAAGCCATTGCCGTTGCCCCGATGGAACGGTAATTCGTATCGGTTAATGGAGAAAGGCAGACTTTCTTGTCGCCGATCATGGCCGTGATGTCACGTAGGGTTTCAGTGTCTTTCTCAGCATTATCACAACCCCAGATGATGATCGGTACATCGACGCTGTTAATAACGTCGGCAGCAACCTTGGCAGCATCCCCGGATGCCCTGTTCATACCGTTTGGATCAGTGCTGACCATTGAAAGGCAGATTGCTTCCGCCTGGTATTCGTTGACACATTTCTGGGCCCAGGCAACAGGATTGTCAAGGACATCTGAAAAATAACGGCTGAGAGTTTCCGGCCATTCCTCGGGGGCTACATCAAGGACGTCCATGGCTATCAGAGGTTTCCTCGGCATATCGCCCTCAAAAAGCTGGAACGGCATGGTGTTGGTACCGCCAACAGTCACGGTGTTGTCGGCGTTGCCCAGGGTGACTTCACGGATGGCGCCGCTGTAAGCAATCTTGTAATGGTCATCAGGAATTTTAGATGCCCTGTCTGCCAATGGTGTTTCTTCAAGAGCCAGAACAGGTAAGCCAGTTTCCGCAGGAGCTGCAGCGGCTTTAGGTTTTTCAGCCTTCTTCGCCTCTTCAGCTTTTTTAGCCTCGGCGGTCTTTGCCTCTTCAGCCTTCTTTGCCTCTTCAGCTTTTTTTGCCTCGGCGGCCTTTGCCTCTTCAGCCTTCTTTGCCTCTTCAGCTTTTTTTGCCTCGGCAGCCTTTGCCTCTTCAGCTTTTTTTGCCTCAGCGGCTTTTGCCTCTTCAGCCTTCTTCGCTTCTTCGGCTTTTTTTGCCTCGGCAGCCTTTGCCTCTTCAGCCTTCTTTGCCTCTTCAGTCGGCGCTGCAGGAGCTGCAGGTGCGGGAGGAGCAGGAGGTGGGGCAGCTGCCTTAACTCCTGGATCGCGTTTTAGAATAGATTCTGCGCCGGAGAATTTTTCCAAAGCTTCAAATTGCTCATCAGAAAGACCAAAGGCTTTCTTCAGGGCCTCCAGGCCTCCTCGTACTGATTCCAACGCCATCTGACGTTCTTTTTCATTCATTTCATGTTCTCCCAGATCCTCGGCAGTGACAGCCGGCACTTCTGTTTCGGTTGATACCTGTACAGGCTCAGCAGCCCGCAGTGAGGCCGCCTCTTGTTTGGCATTAATGATTATCTGTTCTGCTTCAGCTCTTGCTGCAGCAATAATATCATCCGGCTTCTCTCCCGGGGCTGCAGCTTCGGCCTGAAGTGCAATAACTGCTTCAGTTGGCTCTTCTGCAATTACAGGTCGTGGCAGAAGATTTGCCCTGCCAGCGATTTCCTTGATTACGCTTTCCCATTCAATTGCCATAATGTGGACACCGGCAACACCTTTTATTTCCTTGACCTGATTGATGATATCAACTGCGATGTTGATGCCTTCATCTTCTTTATCCTTAGCATCTTTCATTCGCTGGATGATGTCATCGGTTACCTCCAGTCCCGGCACGAAGTTTTTCATATAGCGTGCCATACCAAGTGACCGCGGCGGGGTAATGCCGGCAAGAATATAGGTTTTTTCAGAGATGCCCAGATCATTGCACATCTCCATGAATTTTCTGAACCTGTCTACATTATATATAAGCTGGGTCTGGATGAAATCGGCTCCATTCGCCACCTTTTTCCCCAGACGGGGAGCACGGTAATCAAATGGTTCGGCAAAAGGATTTGCTGCAGCACCAAGAAAAAGTCTCGGCTCATGTTCTTTTATGGGGTCACCACACTGGAACTTCTTGCCATCCCGCATATCACGCATCATGCCTATAAGCTGGATGGAATCCATGTCAAAAACACCTTTGGCGCCGGGGTGGTTTCCGAACTTCTGGTGATCACCTGTCAGACAGAGCAGATTTTTCAGGCCGAGTGCATACGCCCCCAGCATATCACTCTGCATGCTGATACGGTTTCTGTCACGGCATGTCATCTGGATCACAGGCTCAACACCTTCGGCCTGGGTTAATAGTCCGGCAGCGATACTTGACATGCGGACAACCGCTGTCTGGCAGTCTGTGATATTTACAGCATCAACATTGTCCTTGAGCAGGCGGGCTTTTTTTCGGACAACCTCAGGGTTTCCACTCTTGGGAGGCCCCAGTTCTCCGGTCACTGCGAATTCGCCTGCCGTTAATACACGTTCTAAATTACTGGCCGATTTCATCGGTAATTTTCCTTTTCGTTAAAGAAATTCAGCAGATTATAACCAGTTAGCTAATCAGTCTCTTTAGCTGTCATGATGGGATGCCCCGGTACAGCCGGCATCGGCAATTGCCTTGTCACCGCCAAGATCACGACGCATTTCCATATCAAAAAGCACCCTTTCACGCTGCTTATCAATACCGAGGGCTTTCCGCTTGGCATCTATTCTTTCAATCATCAGCTTGGCAATTTCCTCCGGCCCGGAAGCAACATTCCAGACAGCACCATAGGTCTCCATCATGCCTTCAAGCAGGTAGTTGTTAAAGGCCTTAGCACCGGTGGTTGGCAGGTTGTTGAACACAACCTGGGCCCCGCTGGCCACAAAATACTGGCCGATGGCAACGGCTTTTTCACTCATCCACAGAGGTGCGGTACCGATTGCCGGCAGATCGGAAATGTCATCCCCCAGGCCACCTTCACGAACCATTTCTGTGGCGGCAATAAGGATACGGCTGTTGTCAACACAGGAACCCATATGCAGCACCGGCGGCATACCGACAGTCTCGCATACTTCCCGCAAGCCGGGACCCGCATGTTTGATGGCTTCGGGATTAACCAGGCCGGCCCTGCCCAAGGCAGTGGCAGCACATCCGGTTGCCAGAACCAGCACATCATTTTTGATCAGTTCACGGGCTATGCGCTCGTGGGTATCGTCTGCGAGTTTATAGTTGTCACAGCCGACAATTGCCCCTACGCCCCGGATACGGCCGTTAATGATATTGTCGTTCAAAGGACGGTAACTGGAACGGAAGGTGCCGCCCAGCATGGTATTAATGGTTTCATGACTGAAGCCGACCACCACATCAAGTTTTGTTTCCTGGGGAATAAAACAATCACCGCGTTTCTTGAAATTGCTGATGGCCTTTCGAAGTATTTCCTTGGCAGACTCAAGAGGAGTTTCCTCTTCAAACTGGATATGGACTGAATCAGGCATTTTAGCCCGGTAGTTGGTGGTGATGATGTCCGTATGGAAGCTTTTGGCTACCTCAGCCACTGACTGCATGACACACTGGACATCTACGACCATTGCTTCGACCGCTCCGGTGGCCAGGGCCATTTCCTGCTGGATAAACCCTGCTGCAACTGGAATGCCGCGGCGCATGAGAATTTCATTTCCGGTACAGCAGACACCGGCCAGGTTGATGCCCTTGGCGCCCGCCTTTTTCGCCAGCGTCAGCATTTCCTCTTCCTGGGCGGCAAGACAGAGCGCTTCAGCCAGAAGCGGTTCATGGCCGTGGACTGTAATATTGACCTGGTCTTCTTTCAGGCAGCCCAGATCGACTATCGCCCGGCGCGGAACCGGAGTACCGAACATAATATCCGTCAGCTCAGTGGAAAGCATGGAAGAGCCCCAGCCGTCTCCCAGGGAGCAGCGGGAAGCCTGCAGCATGATATTGTGATATTCCTGGTCAACGCCCATATGGGTGCGGTGCATCATCTCCACGACCTCGCGGTCAACACCGCGCGGGAAGATGTTCAACCTTTTCCAGAGTTCCTGGCGCTTGGCAGGAGCTCTCTTGGTCATGGTCAACGGTTTGTCATCCTGTTTGCCGAAATCGGCCAGGGCCAGCTCACCGATTTCAAGGGCTATCTCGTTTTTGTCTTTGCCCTCGGTTTCTACACCAAAAATTTCAGCAAGCATATGGAGCTTGCGCACATCCTTGATTTCATGGGGGCCCTCACCCTTGGCGGTTGCGATAAAACCTTTGACCATTTCTCTGGCATGATCCGTATGGGCTGAAGTGCCGGCAGCACAGATTCTGCCAAAATTTCTCGCTGCGACCGTGTCGGCGGTCGCCCCGCATATACCGATCATATCTTCAACACCGTCTATGATCTGGCAGGGACCCATATTGCAGTGACGGCAGCAGGTGCCTCCTGAACCAAAGAGGCAGGCGGACATGCCGCGCCGCTGAATCCGGTCATAGGCGGTAACCACATTTTTAGCAATATCCTGCTGCAGAACCTCTTTGGTAGAGATACAGGTAATTTCGGGGCATTCATTACATCCGTTTCTAGAACTTGCCATTATTAAATCCTCACAAAATTTTGTTTATTGCATCTATTTAACAGGTTTACCAAGTACAAAATGTATAAATAGAAACAATAATCATTCTCAGCCAAGCCGGCATCTACTTATCTTTAACAAAGAATATTTCTTTTTAATAGTTTCTCCGATCGGGTCAACTTTTTTATGCTATCCCGGCAGACAATTTCATTGCCCGCAAGGTATTTTTCATCAGCATGGTGATGGTCATGGGACCGACACCACCAGGCACCGGGGTGATTGAACCGGCAATTTCCTTGGCAGCATCAAAATCAACATCACCCCGCAGGATGGCGACCATTTTGCCGGGATCCTTGGCGCTGGGCTTTTCACCTACCCTGTTTACACCGACATCGATGACACAGGCGCCGGGTTTGATCCATTCGGGTTTTACCAGCCCCGGGACACCCGCAGCGACTATAAGGATATCCGCACGTTTGCAATGGGCGGCAAGATCCTTTGTACGGGTGTGAACTATTGTCACCGTTGAATTGGCACCCGGCCCTTTTTGCAGCATCATATTGGCTATGGGTTTGCCAACGATGTTAGAGCGGCCGACGACCACTACTTCGGCACCACTGGTTTCAACACCTGTACGCACAATCATCTCCTGAATGCCTGCCGGAGTACACGGCGGAAATTTAACTTCATCACCGCCGATCATTAACCGTCCGACATTCACCGGATGAAAACCGTCAACATCCTTATCAGGATCAATGGCGTTCAAAACCTTTTTTTCGTCAATATGTTTGGGCAGGGGCAGCTGGACAAGAATGCCATGGATCGAGTCGTCGTTATTGTATTTATCGATCAGGGCCAATAGTTCGTTTTCGGATATATCAGGTGACTGGTTGTCCTGCACCTCATGGAATCCGAGGCTGTTGGCTGTTTTAATCTTGAGGGTCACATAGGAAATTGAGGCCGGGTTCTCACCAACCAGGATCGTTACCAGACCGGGAACGATGCCATGCTTTTCTTTTATTTCATTAACCTCTGCGGCAATCTCTTCGAGAATCTGTGTTCTGATCTCTGTCCCACTGATTATTTTGGCACTCATTAGCTTTCTCCTTGATGCATATATTTATGATTATGTAAAACCCTTAATAATATCAGCAACATTTTTCGCCTGCTCAGGGCCAAAAGAAAAATGAATATTTACTTTGAAAAAGCTAAAAAACAAAGTAATGCGGGGAAAATGCGACGCGCCAAAACTAACTAAATATTTTTAATTTTTCAAGACTGGATTTTATTTTTTTAAAAACTATGTATTATCAAAGTCAACATTTACGAATAGGTATTTTTACTGATTAGGCTAATAGGTAGTATTACGGATAAAAAGTCAAGAAAAAAACAGCACTTCACAATATTTTTTTGCCAAATATTATTCATGTTTGTTCAGAGTTGTCTGAGGGATTTCTCTGTGCTATATGTTTATGTCAACTCTGCTGTTGAGTTTGCATTCATATGACCCTACAAATAAGGATTAGTGCTTTATGAGAGAAAAGGTACAGGCAGCTATTGACAAGATCAGGCCAGCTCTGCAAAAAGATGGTGGAGATGTCATCCTGGTTGATGTCACTGACGAAGGTATCGTGACGGTGAAGCTTACCGGTGCGTGCCAGGGATGCCCCATGTCCCAGATGACACTCAAGGAAGGAATCGAAAAGTTTGTGAAGAGTGAAATTCCGGAAATTGTATCGGTTGAATCTGTTTAGAATAGTTTCCAGAGAACGGCCTAACCGCTACCCCGGCCGGCAAGAGAACGATCTTCTCGGTTAAACTGATTCATGAAAAAGCTACAGTCCTGAGGGGCTTATTTATGATATTTTTCTCCTGCATTTATGGTGCAGGCCCGATAAAGCTGTTCAAGTAGAAGCAGGCGCGTCATTTCATGGGTAAACGTCATGGAAGAGAATGAAAGGACCAGGTCTGCTTTTTGAAGGGCAGCAGGTGACAAACCCAAATGGCCGCCGATAATAAAAGAAATTTTCTTCTGCCCCTGCATTTGCCAGCGGACCAAATGGGCGGCAAGCCCGGCTGAGTCAATTTTTCTGCCTGTCCGATCCAGGCAAACGAGATATGTGCCCTGAACACTTTGCATCAGGGCGGCGCTATCTTTTTCAATCTGGAGGATCTCAGGCTGCCCCCTGTTGATTTTTTTATCCCTGACTGTTTTTATTTCAGTTGGCACATAGCGGGCCAACCGTGTTGCATAATCGGCTATCCCCGCCGCCAGATATGATTCCTTGGTTTTTCCTAAAAAAAGTATTTCAAAACGCAAAACGGTCCGGCCTCAGTCTTGTATCTTTTTGGTTTTGCGAAGCGCTGAAAATTTAGCGCAGAATTCTTCATAACTGAGTTCTGCATTAATTCCCGGACAGGATTGCTTGATGATTTCGTAGTTTTCCCGGGCAGCAAGAATGCTTGGGTGAAGGGGCCACTGGGTACAGCGCCAGGGTTTACCGGAGTGGATCGTGCAGCCGCTGTCAAAGAAAATACAATGTCCATCGACTGTTTTCATCTGAATGGTGTTGCCATTTAGCCGCCAGAATTTCCTGCAGACCTCCTCTCTTTTCATGCCGAGGTGGTCCGTCATTCTTTTCTGGTCGTTTTCATCGAGTGAAACGGTGGTTTCTCCCTGACAGCAATAGCCGCATTGTTGACATATAAATATTTCCGAGATTTCAGTCATTAGCCTATCGACAAAAAATTTTATTTACTATTAAGCTTATTACCACTAAGAGGGAACAATGCTTTAGCCCTTAATCACCCCAAGCGGCCTCAATCTTGCCACTTTCTTTGCAATCCCCGCTTCATGGACAACCCGAACCACATCTTCCACATCTTTGTAAGCCTGGGGAATTTCTTCAACCAAAGTAGCACGGCCGGCACCCCTGACCGTCACACCCATATCAGCAAGTTCAGCGGTTACATTATGTCCCTTTGCAGCTTTCTTGGCCGCATGTCTGCTCATCACCCTGCCAGCACCATGACAGGTAGACCCAAAGGTCTCCTGCAGGGCTCTTTCCGTACCGACCAAGACGAAGGAGTACCGTCCCATGTCACCGGGTATCAAGACAGGCTGTCCTGTAATCCGGTATGCCTCGGGCACCTTGGGGTGGTGGGCGGGAAAGGCCCTGGTGGCTCCTTTTCGGTGCACAACAAGCTCGCGCTCCTTTCCATCCACGGTGTGGGTCTCGAACTTTGCTATGTTGTGGCAGACATCATAGACAAGTGAAATACCAAGCTTTGATGCACCAGAGCCAAACACCTGTTCAAAGGTGCGCCTCACCTCTTCGGTAATTATCTGCCTGTTGGCAAAGGCGAAATTTGCAGCAGCAGCCATGGCCGCCAGATATTTTTTCCCTTCCGGTGAATGGATGGGGGCACAGCATAATTCCCTGTCGGGAAGCTCAAAGCCGAATTTATGTGCTGTGTTTTGTAAAAGACGGATGTAATCACCGCATACCTGGTGCCCCAGCCCACGTGAACCGGTATGGACGATTACCGTGACCTGATCTTTCGCAAGGCCTATGCCGCTTGCCAGCTTATGGTCAAAAATCTCATCAACAAAGCCTATTTCAACGAAATGATTTCCCGAACCAAGGGTGCCAAGCTGGTTTTGACCACGATCCAGGGCCCGGTCCGAAACCATCTCAGGGTCAGCCCAGGCGAGGCAGCCTGATTCTTCAATGTGAAGCAGATCATCCTTGGTGCCATAACCGTTTTTAACGCTCCACTCTGCACCTTTCTCCAGCACTTTTTTCAGCTGTTTCCTGTTTAGTTTCAGATCCGGCTGTTTGGATCCGACACCTGTCGGAATATTGGCAAACAGGGTATTGACAAGATTTGTTATCTCATCTTTTATATCAGCCCGTGTCAGCGCCGAACGTAAAAGGCGCACCCCGCAGTTGATATCATAGCCTACCCCTCCCGGTGAAACCACTCCCTGATCAGGATCAAAGGCAGCGACTCCCCCTATGGGAAAGCCGTACCCCTGGTGCATATCCGGCATTGCCAGGCTGCGGCCGACAATACCGGGGAGCCAGGCAACATTGGCAACCTGGGCGATACTTTTGTCATTCTTGATATGCTCAAGGAGGTTTGCATCCAGAAACAGCAAACCGTCTGTACGCATCTTGCCCTGTTTCGGCACCAGCCAGCGGTACTGATCAATCTGTTTGAGGTTATGGATGGTCATTTCTTTCATGGTTTTTCAGCAGCAAAAGTCTATATATCAAGAAATATTCGTGCTATCCAGGCATCATTTTCCTGGCCGATGAAGAGTTGATGGTAGGTGACTGCCTTTACAGTCAGTAATTCCTGATCTGTTTTTTCATTGAATTTCTGCAGCATGGCCTTGGCACGAATCCTGTTATTATTAATGTCTGCAATATGTATTTCCGTACAAACCAGCCCTTTGGCATCATAGAGATAAAGAAACTCTTCGAGAAAATTAACCAGGAGCTCTTCTGAGTCGCTTCCGCTAACTTCGATAACTTCCGGTTGCTTTTGCTGCTGCACGGCTATTTTCCAAAGGATGGCAAAAAACGCCGTGGCAGCAGATTCAAAGACCTGTTTTCTGGTAGGGGCTCGTACTTCAAATCCCGTATCGGCTGTATGTTCGATAATACGGTATAATCGGCGTGTCATATACCTGTTTCCCTGACCAAAGCTCACAACGGCTGTCCTGTTGCAGCGCGGGCAACCGGCCATACAGATTTGTCGATTCAGGCGCTTCCGACAATATCTCCGTATGTGGTAATATCAATGCCGAATTTCTGGGCCGCCACCTTCCATTTCATGTTATCAGGGGTGTTGAATATGACCTGGTCTTCTGCCGGGAGCATCAGCCAACCATTATCCGCCAGCTCATCTTCAAGCTGACCAGGCCCCCATCCGGCATATCCCAGCATAAAGAGATACCTGCTGGGTCCCGAATTATTGGCAATATCCTGCAATATCTGCGGATCACTGGATAAGCATACGGTGGTGCTGACCTGGAGTTGATTATCGGCATGATAGTCTGCCGTATACAGAATAAATCCAGAGCCCATTTCGACAGGCCCACCCAGATAAACGGGAGGGAGTTCGAAATCCGGCACGGGGATATCTGCACTTCTTAATATCTCATCAAGTCTGACATCAGGCAACGGGTTGTTAATCACCAGGCCGATGGCGCCTTCATCTGTATGCCCGCACATGTATATCAGTTTTTCCCGGAACCGCGGATCGGGCATTTTAGAAGTGGAGATAAGAAAACTTCCCTGTAGACTTTCCATGTTGCTGTTTCTCTATGTTTTTGCAGATGGTTCGGTTTTTATCACAGCTGTCAAGCGTGATTTGAATTCAGCCGGGCACTCGAGTTATAAAAATACAAGCAGTTTCTGTCAATTCAGCACGCCGTTGAGATTTGCAAAAACCAGCTATAAATTAATGAAACTTCTCAAAATTATTGTGGTCATGGATGAAATTTAATATATAATAAAATTTATACCGTCCGGCAAAAATAATCCCATACATATATTATACACCCATATATGTATAATTTGTCTAAAAACGAAAAATGTCAAATTTTATAAGTTCACAGATTGACAGTCTCATTGCTGCTGATC
>JAWVYE010000018.1:0-11221 GCA_033722905.1 Desulfobulbales bacterium | reverse complement strand
GGGAACGGGCCGGTTTCGAGGTCAGAGATGTCCACCCGACCCATTACGGCAGAATATGCCCGGTTGAAACCCCTGAAGGTCCCAATATCGGTCTTATTGTTTCCCTGGCAGCGTTTGCCCGGGTGAATGAATTCGGTTTTATTGAAACTCCCTACCGCAGTGTGGAGGACCGGAAAATAACCGATGATGTTGTATATTTGAACGCCATGGCGGAGAAAAATGAATTGATCGCTCCATCAAAGGTTGAGCTGGATAAAAAAGGCAAAATCATAGATGGCAACCTTATTGCCCGGGAAGAGGGAGAGGTAGTCATCACTACAGGTGACCAGATTACCTACATTGATGTGGCGCCCAACCAGCTTGTTTCTGTTGCAACAGCGCTGATTCCATTTCTTGAGAACGATGATGCCAACAGGGCCTTGATGGGTTCTAACATGCAGCGCCAGGCTGTACCGCTGCTGCGGACCTCCGCCCCCCTGATCGGTACCGGCCTTGAAAAGGTTGTTGCCAGAGACTCCGGGACATGTCTGCTGGCAGGCGGCGATGGTGTTGTCGAAGAGGTGGATGCCACCCGCATCGTGGTCAACTACGATGAGCCGGGGACCGACGGTTTTATGACCGGGGTTGCCGTGTATCACTTGAGTAAGTTCAAGAAATCAAACCAGAATACCTGTTTCACCCAGAAACCTCTGGTATATCCCAAACAGAGGGTCACCAAGGGCACTGTCCTTGCCGATGGTCCCTCCTGTGACCAGGGTGAACTTGCCTTGGGCAAGAATGTCACCATTGCCTTCATGAGCTGGCGCGGATATAACTTTGAAGATTCTATTCTGCTGAGTGAAAGGCTTTTGAAGGATGATACCTATACCTCGGTGCATGTCGAGGTTTTCGAGACCATGGCCCGGGACACTAAACTGGGCAGGGAAGAGATCACCAGAGACATTCCCAATGTGGGCGAGGATGCCTTAAAGAACCTTGATGAAAGCGGTATTGTCAGAATCGGTGCAGAAGTTAAACCCGGCGATCCCCTGGTTGGCAAGGTAACACCTAAAGGTGAAACCATGCTGTCTCCGGAGGAAAAACTGCTGCGGGCTATTTTCGGTGACAAGGCCGGCGATGTAAAGGATTCTTCCCTGCGGGTGCCGCCCGGTGTTGAGGGGGTTGTCATTGACGCCAAGGTTTTTTCCCGCAAAGGTGTTGATAAGGATGAGCGGTCCCTGGCGATCGAGGATATGGAAGTTGAAAAACTTACCAAGGATATGGAGGATGAGCTGCGGTGCCTGAAAAAAGGTGTCCGTAACGGCCTGAGTGAATTGCTGGTTGGCAAGATTGCCAAGAGCAGCCTGAAAGGAAAGGGCAACAAGACCCTTTTAGCCAAAGGCAAGAAGTTCACCAGAGAGATTATTGCAGAGGCGGAATTTGCCAAATTACAGGAAATTGATTTTTCAGGCTGGAAGAGTCTGGCACCCAAGGCTGACTCGATGTTTACACAGTACCGTGAACAGGCCAAACTTGTCCGGGAGCGCTATGAAGGCATAATTAATCGCCAGCGCAAAGGGGATGACCTGCCTCCGGGTGTTATCCGGATGGTGAAGGTTTATGTTGCTGTGAAGAGAAAGCTGGCCGTGGGAGATAAGATGGCTGGCCGCCATGGGAATAAAGGTGTTGTTTCCCGTATTCTGCCGGTTGAGGATATGCCGTATTTTGCTGATGGCACACCCGTTGATATCGTTCTTAATCCCCTGGGAGTACCTTCACGTATGAATGTGGGCCAGGTGCTCGAAACCCATCTGGGCTTTGCCGCCAAGAAACTGGGTGAACAGCTGCATGCTTTTGCCCTGCGTAAAGAAGTTGCCGGCATCAAGAAAAAGCTGAAGAAAATATATTCGGCCCAGGAATATAAGGAAAATTTTAAAAACCTCTCCGATGCGGAGCTTCTTGACAAAGCCAGGAAATTTGAAGCGGGTGTTCATATTGCCACCCCTGTTTTTGACGGTGCGGCAGAAGAGGAGATTCGCGCACTGCTGGTTGAAGCTGGATTGGATGAAACGGGCCAGGCAAAACTGTATGACGGTTTGACAGGCGATGCCTTTGACAAGCCTGTAACAGTGGGCACGATGTATATGTTGAAACTGCATCACCTGGTTGACAACAAGATCCATGCCCGTTCAACAGGACCATACTCACTGGTGACCCAGCAGCCGTTGGGAGGTAAGGCGCAGTTTGGCGGACAGCGCCTTGGTGAGATGGAGGTCTGGGCCATGGAAGCATATGGTGCCGCATATACCCTCAAGGAATTTTTAACTGTGAAATCAGATGATGTCGAGGGCAGGACCACCATGTATGAAAACCTGGTCAAGGGTAAGAACTTTCTTGAAGCCGGACTGCCTGAATCGTTTCATGTTCTGATCAAGGAACTCCAAGGCTTGTGCCTGGACGTGGAACTGTTGAATGAAAAATAAGTGATACTGTACTTTGTGTGACCGGAGATATTTTTATCACCGGACTGAGACACAAATCTGTGGATATAAGGAATTTAAGTAGATAAACGGCATAATGCCCTTTACTTCAAGAGATAGGTGCTGATGTGGAAGAACTGTTTAGCTTTTTTGCTAAAGCAAAGAAACCGTTAAGTTTTAATTCTGTAAGGATTTCTCTCGCTTCTCCGGGCAAGATCAGGGATTGGTCCCATGGCGAGGTAAAAAAACCTGAAACCATTAACTACCGGACATTCAAGCCTGAAAGGGACGGACTCTTTTGTGCCAAGATTTTCGGGCCGGTCAAGGATTACGAGTGTAACTGCGGCAAGTATAAGCGCATGAAGCACCGTGGTGTGGTTTGTGAAAAATGCGGTGTTGAGGTCATCCAGTCCAAGGTCAGGCGTGAAAGACTCGGGCATATCGAACTGGCTGCCCCGGTAGCGCATATCTGGTTTCTGAAAAGTCTGCCGACCAAGATCGGCAACCTGCTGGATATGACCCTGAAGGAGCTTGAAAAAATTCTTTATTTTGAAGCCTACGTGGTCACGGCTTCAGAAACACCGGATCTGCCCCCCGGTACTTTATTGAACGAAGAGAAATATAGAGCCATGCTCGAAGAACATGGCGGCAACTTTACTGTCGGAATAGGTGCCGAGGCCATCAGGGAACTGCTTAAGGGTATTGACCTGGTTGAACTTTCCGCTTCAATTCGTGAGGAAATGCGTTCCACAGGCTCGGAAACCAAGAGGACCCGACTTGGGAAAAGGCTAAAGGTTGTCGAGGCTTTTCGTGATTCAGGCAACAGACCGGAATGGATGATTTTAGAAGTGATTCCTGTTCTGCCGCCGGATTTGCGTCCGTTGGTGCCGCTGGAGGGCGGGCGTTTTGCCACCTCTGACCTTAATGACCTGTACCGGAGGGTAATCAATCGTAACAACAGGCTGAAAAGACTCCTGGAACTGGATGCCCCCGATATTATCGTGCGCAATGAGAAACGTATGCTGCAGGAAGCGGTCGACGTGCTCTTTGATAACGGTCGGCGCGGCCGGGTCATTACCGGTCCCAACAAGAGACCATTGAAATCCTTCAGCGATATGCTCAAGGGTAAACAGGGACGTTTCCGTCAGAACCTTCTTGGTAAACGTGTTGATTATTCAGGACGCTCGGTAATTGTGGCCGGGCCCCATCTCAGGCTGCACCAGTGCGGTATCCCTAAGAAAATGGCCCTGGAGCTGTTCAAGCCCTTTATTTATAATAAATTGGAATTGCTCGGTTATGTTACAACGATAAAGAGTGCCCGCAAAATGGTGGAAAAGGGCACCAAGGAAGTATGGGATGTTCTTGAAGAAGTGGTGACAGAATACCCTGTTATCCTCAACAGGGCTCCTACCCTGCATCGTCTGGGCATGCAGGCCTTTGAGGCTGTGCTTATTGAGGGCAAAGCCATACAGTTGCATCCCCTGGTGTGTATGGCTTTTAATGCCGACTTTGACGGTGATCAGATGGCGGTCCATGTCCCCCTTTCCGTTGAAGCCCAGGCTGAGGCAAGGGTTTTGATGATGTCGACCAATAATATACTTTCTCCTGCCAACGGCGGCCCCGTTATTATTCCAACCCAGGATATTGTCCTCGGCCTCTATTATTTGACGAGGGAGAAGATTTTCGCCAAGGGTGAGGGCAAGATATTTTCCTCTGTGCATGAGGCAAGGATAGCATTTGATCAAGGTGCCTCAGAACTGCATGCCAGGGTAAAGGTCCGCATTGATGGGGAGCTTGTGGACACGACCATCGGCCGTATCCTGCTCAGTGAATTGTTGCCGGCCAAAGTTCCTTTCAGCGTGATCAACAAGGTCATGACCAAGAAGGAACTCGCCTGGCTCATAGATTATACCTACCGGAACTCGGGAACCAAAGAAACGGTCATCCTGGCTGACCGTTTGAAGGATATGGGCTACGAATACGCCACCCTTGCGGGCATTTCCATCTGCGTTAATGACATGATCATCCCTGTTAACAAGGAAGAAATCCTGGGAAAGGCCGAAAATCAGGTGCTTGATGTTGAAAGCCAGTATACAGACGGCCTTATCACGGTGGGTGAAAAATATAACAAGGTCATCGATGTCTGGTCAAAGGCAACCGAGGCAGTAGCCAAAGAGATGATGGATGAGATGAGCGTTGATTACCTGCGCGGTCCTGACAATAAAGTTGTCGAATCACCAAGCTTTAATCCCATCTATATCATGGCTGACTCCGGCGCCAGGGGCAGCAAGGATCAGATCCGGCAGCTGGCAGGTATGCGAGGCCTGATGGCCAAGCCCTCGGGAGCCATTATCGAATCACCCATTAAGGCTAATTTCCGTGAGGGTCTGGGAGTGCTCGAATATTTTATTTCAACTCACGGTGCCCGTAAGGGGCTGGCGGATACGGCGCTCAAAACTGCGAACTCCGGCTACCTGACCCGACGGCTTGTTGATGTTGCCCAGGATTCAACAATCGTAGAACATGACTGTAATACCCTTGACGGTACCTGGGCCGAACCTCTCATGGAAGGCGGTGAGGTTATCCAGCGGGTTGGCGAAAGGATCCTCGGACGAGTCAGCCTTGACGATATTTATGATCCGTTTACCAACGAATTGCTGGTGGGCGCCAATGAACAGATTACAGAAGAAAAGGTAGAGAAGATCGAAGCAGCCGGTATAGACAGGGTTCTCATCCGGTCGGTTCTTTCCTGCCGTTCAAAGCGAGGTGTTTGTGCCATGTGCTACGGCCGTGATCTGGGACGCGGGCACATGGTCAACCTGGGCGAGGCAATCGGTATTATTGCCGCCCAGTCCATCGGTGAGCCTGGAACACAGCTAACCATGCGTACCTTCCATATTGGTGGTACGGCGAGCAGGCGGGCGGAACAGGCAGAAATCAGGACTCAGCATGGGGGTGAAATCAAATTTCAGGATATTCATTTTGTAAAAAATGACAAGGGCAGAATGGTTGTCATGAACCGAAATGGTTCTCTGAGCATCCTTGGGCCTGAAGGCAGAGAGCGAGAGCATTTCCCGGTCAACTACGGGGCCCAGCTCCTGGTGGATGAGGGTGATAAGGTGAAACCCGGAACCATCCTCGCGGATTGGGATCCCTATACCATCCCTATTGTCTGTGAGGTCGGCGGTATAGTCAAGTATGGGGATGTTGTGGAAGGCACCAGTATGCAGGAACGTGTCGACCCGGTTACCGGCAAGGCCAGTAAGGTCATTGTTCAGTCACGCTTAAGCGGTGATATGAACCCGCGTATCACCATCAAAGATAAGCGCGGCCGGACCCTGAAACTACCCGGAACAGGTTCTCCAGCCAGATATTCATTGCCGGTTGGTTCCATTATTTCGGTGAGCGAGGGCGATACGATCCAGCCTGGTGCGGTTGTCGGCAAGATTCCGCGGGAAACCACCAAAACCAAGGATATCACCGGTGGTCTGCCCCGTGTTGCTGAACTGTTTGAAGTCCGTAAACCCAAGGAGCATGCAGTAATTACGGAAATTGACGGCAGGGTTTCCTTCGGCAAGGATCTCAAGGGGAAACGCAGAGTTGTTATTACGCCTGATATCGGTGAATCAAAGGAATACCTCATTCCTAAGGCGAAGCATGTCAGCGTGCATGAGGGTGACTACGTCAAGGCAGGTGAGCCTTTGATGGACGGCTCTCCCATCCCCAATGATATTCTGCGTGTTCTCGGCGTTAAGGAGCTGGCGCGTTTTCTCGTAAATGAGATCCAGGAAGTTTATCGATTGCAGGGTGTGAAGATAAATGACAAACATATTGAGGTTATCGTCCGGCAGATGCTGCGCCGTGTCCAGATCACTGATCCCGGCGATTCCTCTTTCATGCTCGGCGAACAGGTTGAATGGTGGGTCTTTGAAGAGGAAAATGAGAAGATAATAATGGCGGGTAAAGGCAAACCCGCAGCGGCAGAACCCCTGCTTCTGGGTGTGACCAAGGCATCACTGTCGACTGACAGTTTTATCTCGGCCGCATCCTTTCAGGAAACAACAAAAGTGCTGACCAATGCCGCCATGGCCGGCAAGATCGATAAACTCCTGGGGCTGAAGGAAAACGTCATTATGGGGAGGCTGGTCCCTGCCGGCACCGGTCTGGAAAAATATCGAATCGAAGAATAGGGTCCTATTCCCTAATAAGGCAGGAAAAGGGCCGGATCGGCAGAAATTGCCCAGGCAGTATGGCAAGATTATTCTTGACAATAATGCTTGTGTCAGGTATTAAATTCCGTTTTTCGGAATGTTTATAATTTTTAAAGTTACAGGAACTGATAACTAACTATATTTTTTACAGGAGTTGGGATAGATGCCAACCATTAATCAACTTGTAAGACATGGCCGTCAAGTGGCTAAGAAAAGAAGTGATACTCCGGCCCTGAAAGGCTCTCCCCAGAAAAGAGGGGTGTGCGTTCGTGTTTACACCACCACACCCAAGAAACCGAACTCGGCTCTGCGGAAAGTCGCCAGGGTGCGTTTGACCAATGGTATTGAGGTTACCTCATATATTCCCGGAATCGGTCATAACCTGCAGGAGCATTCAGTTGTGCTTATCCGCGGCGGCAGGGTAAAAGACCTGCCCGGTGTCCGCTATCATGTTATACGTGGTACTCTTGATGCTTTGGGTGTTTCCGACCGGCGGCAGGGCCGTTCCAAATACGGAGCCAAACGGCCGAAATAGTTTAAGGACAATAGACGTACTAGGAGGATTACTTTAAATGCCCAGGCGCAAGATTACAGAAAAAAGAGCCATTGAACCGGACCCCCGGTATAACAATATACTGGTGAGTAAATTTACCAACGGCATCATGGAGCGCGGCAAAAAAACTTTGGCCCAGTCTATTTTTTACGGGGCCATGGATATTATTGAAAAACAGGTCCCGGATGCTGAGCCTTTAGCAGTATTTGACAAGGCCATGGAAATGGTGCGGCCAAAAGTTGAAGTAAAGTCCCGGCGTGTAGGCGGGGCAACGTATCAGGTGCCTGTTGAGGTGCGGCCGGAACGGAGAAATGCTCTGGCCATCAGATGGATAATCAGCTTTGCCAAGGCCCGTTCAGGTAGGTCAATGTCTGAGAAACTGGCTGCGGAACTGCTTGATGCCTATAATGAGCGGGGCGGTTCTGTAAAAAAACGTGATGATACTCACAGGATGGCAGAAGCAAACAAGGCCTTTGCCCATTACAGGTGGTAAGAAAATATTTATCTTTAGTTGAATTAAGGGAATTGACAAAAGGCGCACCTTGGAGTAAAAAAGGCCACCTTTTTATTTTGTAAAGGAAATGGTGTCTCGGTTAATTAATTGACTTCAGAAAGGAAACTTAACTTGAGGAAAGAGAAAATCCGTGACAGCCGATTTCCATCTGTCCAAGCTTCGAAATATTGGCATAATGGCCCATATCGACGCTGGCAAGACAACTACAACAGAAAGGATATTATATTATACAGGTCGCTCATATAAAATGGGTGAGGTCCATGAAGGCACTGCAGTCATGGACTGGATGGAGCAGGAGCAGGAACGCGGCATAACAATTACTTCCGCCGCCACAACCTGCAACTGGCATGACCATAAAATTAATATAATAGATACCCCGGGGCATGTGGATTTCACCATTGAAGTGGAACGCAGTCTCAGGGTGCTGGATGGCGCAATAGCCGTCTTTTGTGCGGTTGGCGGGGTTGAACCCCAGTCAGAAACCGTCTGGCGACAAGCTGACCACTACCACGTTCCGCGCATTGCCTTTGTGAACAAGATGGATCGCATCGGCGCTGATTTTTGGAACTGCGTTGAAATGATGAAGGACCGGCTCGGCGCGAACCCGCTGCCGATACAGATCCCGGTTGGTAGTGAGGCGGACTTTAGTGGGGTTATTGACCTCATTAAGGAAAAATTGCTGGTTTTCGACGAAGAGTCGAAGGGATTGCAATACACAGAAGAAGATGTCCCTGAAGAATTCAAAGAGGAATCTTCGGCCGTCCGTATGGCACTCCTCGAGAAGTTGGCCGACTTCGATGAGGAGGTCATGGAAAAATATTTGGAAGAACAGCCGGTTTCTGCCGACCTGATTCACAAGGCAATCAGAAACGCGACGCTCAAGCTGCAATTGGTACCTGTGCTCTGCGGTAGCGCATTTAAGAATAAAGGAGTGCAGCCCCTGCTTGATGCAGTGATTGCCTATTTACCTTCACCTCTGGATGTACCTCCGGTGCAGGGGCTCACCAGCAAGGATGAAGTTGAGACCCGCGAGGCAAGTGAGTCGGAAAGGTTTTGCGGCCTGGTTTTTAAAATTGTTTCGGATCCCTTTGTTGGGAACCTGGCGTTTATCAGGGTTTACTCCGGAATACTGAAAGTTGGCAGCCAGGTATATAACCCGGTAAAACGGAAAAAAGAGAAGATCGGCCGCATCGTTAAGGTGCATGCCAACAAACGGGAAGAGGTTCAGGCAATATCGGCCGGAGACATCGGTGTCCTTGTCGGACCGCGATTTACGACAACAGGAGACACCCTCTGCCAGTCAGGGGACAGTATCCGGCTTGAAACCATGGATTTTCCGGAACCGGTAATATCCATTGCCATTGAGCCAAAGACCAAGGCTGAAGAGGATAAACTCGCTGAAAGCCTTGACAAGATAGAAAAAGAAGATCCGTCATTTCACGTAAAGACGGATGCTGATACCGGCCAGACAATAATATCAGGGATGGGGGAACTTCACCTTGAGATCATCGTTGATCGTCTGGTGCGGGAATTTAAGGTGGCAGCCAATATTGGCAAGCCCCAGGTGGCCTATAAGGAAACTATTGCGACAACAGCCAGGGCTGAAGGCAAGTTTGAGGTGCTGGCTGCGGGAAAACAGCAATACGGTCATGTTTGGCTTGAGCTGGAGCCGAGTAAGCGGGGAGCGGGATTTAGTTTTGCAAACCGTATCACTGCAGACAAGGTCCCGGCGCAATTCCTTGAGGCCATAGAAAAAGGAGTTAAGGATAGTCTTGATTCCGGTCCACTGATCGGTTTTCCTCTGGTGGATTTGCAAGTGACCCTGGTTGACGGCTCATACCATGAAGAAGACTCCACTGAGATGGCCTTCGGAGTAGCTGCGACCATGGCCATGCGTAAAGCGGGGGCTGCAGCAGGCCCCATACTTCTTGAACCCTTAATGGATCTTGAAGTAATTGTGCCCGAAGAGTATCTCGGTGATGTGATGAATGACCTCAATGCCAAGCGGGCAAAAATTAACGGCGTAGAGAGCCGCCCTAATTTTCAGGTTGTAAAGGCGCATGTGCCTTTGGCCGAAATGTTCGGATATTCAACGGATTTGCGGTCAGCCACCCAGGGGAGGGCCACGTTTACAATGCAGTTTTCGTCCTATGACGTGGTGCCTAAAAACAGGGCGGAAGCGATCATCCACCGGATACGGGGGGGATGACATAAGAGAAAAACCGGGAATACGGGAAATTTATAAATTTAGAGGATTTTATTGAATTATCAGTATGTTAATAACTTAAATACTGACTGGAACAGCGTTTATAACTTATTGATTTTATCAGGCCCTGTTGGTGCCTGAGCGACTTCTTACGAAATCATTTTAACTGGGGGTACAAAAATGGCAAAAGAGAAATTTGAGCGAACTAAGCCGCATGTAAATGTAGGTACGATTGGTCATATTGATCATGGCAAGACTACGTTGACAGCAGCAATCACGCGCGTATTGTCGACCAAGGGCCAGGCAAACTTCACCGCATTTGACGAGATCGACAAGGCTCCTGAGGAGAAGGAGCGCGGCATCACGATAGCGACAGCGCATGTGGAGTACGAGACGGATAACCGCCATTATGCCCATGTGGACTGTCCGGGCCATGCAGACTATATCAAGAACATGATCACAGGTGCGGCCCAGATGGACGGAGCGATTCTGGTGGTTGGTGCGGACGACGGTCCGATGCCGCAGACGCGGGAGCACATTCTTCTGGCTCGCCAGGTAGGTGTTCCGGCGATAGTGGTATTTTTGAACAAGTGCGACATGGTTGATGATCCTGAGCTGATAGAGCTTGTCGATATGGAGCTGCGGGAGCTTTTGGACAAGTATGAGTTTCCCGGCGACGACACACCGATTATCCAGGGCAGCGCCTTAAAGGCCCTTGAGAATCCGGAGGACGAGTCGGCGAACAAGTGTATTTTTGAACTGATGGATGCGGTTGACTCTTTTATACCGGAGCCGGAGCGTGATGTGGACAAGCCGTTTCTGATGCCTGTTGAGGATGTTTTTTCCATATCAGGCCGTGGTACGGTGGCCACCGGTCGAGTAGAGCGCGGCGTGATCAAGGTAGGCGAGGAGATAGAGATAGTCGGCATCAAGGATACGCAGAAGACAACGGTTACCGGAGTTGAGATGTTCCGCAAGCTTCTGGACCAGGGCCAGGCCGGCGACAATATAGGCGCCCTTCTTCGTGGCATCAAGCGTGAGGAGATCGAGCGCGGCCAGGTACTTTCTGCCCCCGGTTCGATAACACCGCACACGAAGTTCAAGGCAGAGTGCTATATATTGACGAAGGAGGAGGGTGGTCGTCATACGCCGTTTTTCAACGGCTACCGTCCCCAGTTTTATTTCCGGACCACGGACGTGACCGGCGTGGTAACATTGCCGGAAGGAGTTGAGATGGTAATGCCGGGCGACAATGTAACGATCGAAGGCACCCTGATC
>JAWVYE010000017.1:0-11333 GCA_033722905.1 Desulfobulbales bacterium | reverse complement strand
AGTAAATTCTCCTCATATACATTTCTGACCGGTATGGCATTTCTTCTTGTTATTCTGCAAACCGTTGATGGTGCCGCCGCATCAATCTCGGTCCAGGCCCAGGTGGACAAACAGCAGGTCACGGTCGGGGAGTCTTTTATCCTGCAGATAAAAATAGAGGGAGATGATGCACCTGCTGAACCTGATCTTTCGGGTTTGGAAGACTTTATTGTGCAGCCCCGGGGGGGTGGTCCCAATAACAGGGAGTCCATCACCATTATTAACGGCAGGATGAACCGGGTATCAGAACACGGGTATGTATTCCGGTACCTGTTGACGCCAAAGCGGGATGGCACCCTAACGATCCCGGCCATTGAGATCAATGCCGGCGGTAAGACTTTATTGACCCAGCCTGTACCGATCAGTGTTGCACAACCCATTACCTCGAATGAGTTCAAACTCTTTGTATCACTATCCGAAACAGAGAGCTATGTCGGGCAGCCCCTTGTCCTTAGGGTTAAGTGGTATGTGAACAGAAACATAGCAGACTTTAAATTTGACCTGCCGTTTCTGGAGGACTACAGGTTTACATTTGCCGACCTGAAGGAAGACAGCAACTATCAGGGACAGGATGCTGTGCCCGTCAATCTGCCGGGGGGGAAAGTTATCGCCCGGAAGGGCCGGGAGGGTTTACACGGTTTGGAGTATGCCACAGTCACCCTGCGCAAGATCGTCATCCCCAGGGAAGCGGGCGAATTTGCTATGGGGCGGGGGACGGTGTTCAGCAAGATAGTGACAGGCTACCAGCAGAGAAGAGGATCCCGGCCTTTTGATGATTTATTTGATGATGTCTTTGGCAGAAGAGAACCCATGTACAAGCAGCTTGTAACAGAATCCAATGACCTGAGAATAAAGGTACTGCCTTTGCCGGATGCCGGGAGGCCCGCCGATTTTACGGGTCTGGTCGGGCAGTACAGCCTGGCTGCCGAATCCAGTCCGACTGAGGTCAATGTCGGTGATCCCATAACACTCAACATCATGGTGGCCGGAGCTGACTACCTGGACAATGTCGTCCTGCCTCCCCTGCATAACCAGCAGGCATTACAGGATAATTTTAAAGTCCCGGAGGAAATGGCGCCGGGGGAAATTGACGGCAGGGTCAAGGTTTATACCCATACCATCAGGGCAAAGCACCCTGAAGTAAAAGAAATTCCCGCGATCAGCCTCAACTATTTCAATCCCGAAACAGGGAGTTACGAGACGGCAACCTCCAATGCCATACCTCTGCAGGTTAAAGCAACAAAAATATTAACCGCCCGGGATGCCGAGGGCACCGTTGCCGGCATCTCAAAAAGCGAATTAACTTCATTGAACAGAGGTATTGCCCACAACTATGTGGGCGAAGACCTTTTAAAGAGTCAGGAGGTTGAGATCTCAACCTGGCTTCGTTCGCCTGCCGGTTTACTGCTCATTTTATTTCCACCCGGCCTGTACCTGCTGGTCCTGGTGCCGGTATACCTTAAGCGTAAACGTCTTTTTGACAGACAGTCTCTGCAGGCCCAGAAGGCATTGGTTGAATTTTCAAGGGAGCTGAAAAGGCTGGAGAAGTCCCGGCAACGGAATGAACTGCAGCCGATTGTAAGCGGCCTTGTCGAAGCTATGCGGGTTTACCTGGGCAAGCGTCTGCAGATGCCGCCGGGTGCAGTGGTTTACAGCGAAGTGGCTGCCCGCCTCCAGGACCACGGCATTGATGATAGTCTGCTTGCCGAGCTGCAAGATATCCTGGACCGTTGCGAGGCATACCATTATGGGGCAGCAGACAGCAACAGCAGCAGGGAAGATGTGCAGCAATTGTTTACCAGGGCGTTAACATTATTTAAAAAACTGGATCAATGCCTGAAACAGCAGCCGGGGATGCAAAAGTAACAGCCGATATGGATAGAGCGGAAAAAATAGGTTTATATTTTAATTTTCGTCATCAGAACAGTTCCGGGTCTGTATTTGCGTGGATACTGGCCGGAATTTTTCTGTTCTTTTTTATCACCCCCCTCACAGCTTCAGGAGAAATATCCTTACCTGACAGCGAGAAAAAAGAACTGTACAGGCAGGGGGCGGAAAGCTTTCGCCGGGCAACGGAAATAAGTGGTGCAGATCCAGCAGCAGCAAGGGAATTGTATGGGAAAGCCATTCTTCGTTTTGAACGGCTGGTTGCAGAAGGTGATGTGAGAAACGGCAAACTTTTTTACAACATCGGCAATATCTATTTTCTTCTCGATGATATCGGCAGAGCTATACTGAACTATCGGCGGGCGGAGCAGTATATACCCAATGACCCTAACCTGGCAAAGAATCTGACTTATGCCAGAAGCGTTCGCCGTGATACAATGGCAATAAAAGACAAGGAGAAGATTCTCCAGACCCTGTTCTTCTTTCATTACGACCTTGCAACGCAGACACGGCTTTTGCTGTTTGGAATTTTTTACATCTCTTTCTGGGTTTTTGCAGCAATAAAGGTTTTTTCCAAAAGACCTTTCACCTCGTGGAGCCTGGGAATCAGCCTGTTTTTTACCCTGTTGTTCGGTCTATCCCTGTATGTTGAAAAACGTCAGTCCATGACGAACCTCGAGGGCGTAATCCTTGCCGGGGAAGTCATCGGCAGGCAAGGGGATGCAGAATCCTACCAGCCGAGTTTTGCTGATCCGGTCCATGCAGGCACTGAATTCAAACTGCTGGAAGACCGTGGCGCATGGTGGCTGATTGAGCTGCCTGACGGACGTAGCACCTGGATACCGCAACAAAGTGGGGAGCTGGTGCGAAGATAGCCTTTTGAGATTTGTTTTTGATTGTTTAATACAATAAAAACGATCCTTTTTATCAGCAAAAACTGCTGAATAAAGAAGAAGGTATTAATTAAAAATCATCATGTTGAGCCGTTCAGCTGCTATATTCTGAACCGGGAATTGCAAAAAGCAGATCTTCTTTTTTACAGTCCCGGGCCCATGCCGCTATTTTACCGGAGTATCTGCCGAACTTTATTATTTTATCCATCAAATAATTACATGAATCGAGGGAAACTGAACCGCTGAAATAAAGAAGCCGGGGGAACAATAATGCATTTATATAGTCTATGTTATTCTTACTGCAGTATCTTGCAGCCCTGCCGTCATCAATAATTATGAAGTTTTGCTTTCCTGCCCAAAAACACTTTATGGTATCCAGTTCTCCCTGACCAAGAAAATCAGGAATCCTGGCAGCATTTTTTAACGGCAGTTCCATATGCTGCACATCAATTATCTTGATTTTTTTCTGAGCCGCATATTGCAGAAATGCATCTGTGCCATAAGATCTTTTTCTGGTCAGTTCATGCAAAACCGATTGTGCCTGCGATACATGATACACTTCTACCAGCTTGTCCAGCAGGGCAGCTTTAAGGAGAAGAATCGCTGATGATGCATCGAGAACGGCCTTCTTCATCTCATAGAGGTTTAAGGTTTTGAGTAGTAATTTGCAGCAAGGGATCAAATGGGCCGGTCAGTCCAGAATCTTTCTCATTTTTTGCAATAGTTCCTTCGGGGCAAAAGGCTTCCGGAGGAATGCCTCAAAAGCCTGTCCTGCTCCCTTCTGGGCCATTGACGGGCAGAGCAGCCCTGACATAAATAAGACATTCACCCTGGGGAATTTTTGCAGCACCTGCTTTGCCAATTCGTGCCCTGTTATTCCGGGTAAAACCACATCGGTTAACAGCAGGTCAATCTCATCCGGGTGCTGCGCTGTCACTTCAAGTGCTTTTTCACCGCTGGCAACCGTAAATACTTTATACCCCAATGGCCTTAATAATCCTTCTAAGAGATCAAGGATATCAGGGTCATCATCGACAACCAGGATTGTTTCAGAACCTTTTAGGCGCATACAAAGTCAACCGCTTCCACAAAAACCTGAGTATTTATCAGTATCTGCGCTGATACATGCCCACCAGTTCAGCTTTTGCAAGAATATGACCTGCAAAAGCCTGTTCAACCAGCTCTTTATCAGGATATTGCAGATCAGTTAAAACCGCGTCCAGGGCATAAAGTTTAAAAAAATAACGGTGTTTGCCAACTGGCGGACAGGGCCCGCCGTAGCCCTTGCGGCCCCAGTCATTGATCCCCTCTTGCGTGCCAACCGGAAGAGACGCAGATGAAATATTTTCTGCCAGCCCCTGTGCCTCTACCGGGATATTATATAACACCCAATGCACCCAGGTCATTTTTGGTGCCGCAGGGTCCGGCGCATCAGGATCATCAACAATTAATACAAGACTTTTGGCTTGCGGGGGTATGCCTGTCCATGCCAATGGCGGGGACAGGTCTTCTCCATCGCAGGTGTAACGTACCGGTATCATCCCGTTATGCTTGAAACTCTTTGATTGTATGCTGAATGTCATGCCGAGCCTGCCTTTACCCTGTCTCTCAAAACCCGGCTGCGTAAGGTATAACCTGTTACAAACCGCCGGAACACAGCCTATCTTCCCGATAACATCCGAGTTTTTCTTTTCAGGGTATCAGAATGCGTGCAGAAAGTTATGGGCCACCCAGAAGCAACTAAAATCAAAGCATAATGCTAATGGTTAGCATACCCGGGAAATTGGAGCAATAAAATATTGTCTGTTTCGCAAAAAGAATAATTCTGACTGCCAGAACCCGGCACCTGTATATCAACAAATTGCCTGATATAACCTTATGGTTGCATGGAAACATTCACTGCAAAGAGTGCAGGAATTTTTTTGCTCCATGGATCCGGTTACATTGCAAGTACATCCATGGACCTCCTGACCTGCAAAAGCGCCTAGTGCTCCATAAGCTAGTTAGGTAAAGGGGCCGGAACCAGGGGCCTAAAGAGGAAAAAACCTATAAAGTCTCATATATAGAAATCAGGATGCGCCGTAGCTATGGAGTCCCGAAAGAAGGAAATTGACTCCGTAATAGGTAAAGATTACCGCCATAAAACCCAGTATTGAAATCCAGGCAATGCGCTTACCGCCCCATCCCCTTGTAAACCGGGCATGCAGGGCGGATGCATAGATAAACCAGGTGATAAGGGACCATGTTTCTTTCGGGTCCCAGCTCCAGTATGTTCCCCAGGCGGAATTAGCCCAGACAGCTCCACTGATTATACCTCCGCTGAGCCAGATAAAACCGAAAAGGATTATTTTATGGGTAATGTCATCAATTACCTTCAATGGTGGCAGAGTCGCCAGCAGACTATCAGGTGAATCACCCTTGTCCCGTAATTTTACCAGGTACATGATGCCGGTGCCGCAGGCAACAGCAAAGGCTGCGTACCCTATAAAACAGGTAAAAACATGGGCTATCAGCCAGTTACTTTGCAGAGCCGGAACCAGAGGATTTATGCGGGAACTGAATTCCGTGGACAAAGAAGCATAGGCCATGCTGGCAAAGGCGAAAGGTACAGCAAAGGCGCCGATTATCTTATTCTTATAAATAAATTCGATCACCAGGTACAGGAGGACTATTGACCATGAGAAAAACACCAGTGATTCGTACATATTTGACAGCGGCGCATGCCCAATACCCATCTGGTAGGATTCAAGCCAGCGCATACCGATACCTGCTGTCTGCACCAACAGGCCTATTATGGTGATCACAGTGGCGAGTAGACCCAGTTTTTTCATCCTGAAAATAAACAGGGCCAGGTAGACCACCGAGGAAAAAAGGTAAATAAATGTCGTTATCCCTAATAGTTTTGAACTATCCATAGCTATTCCTTACTCAACTGAAGGGTTTCATCTTCTTCAAACTTCTCAATCAATGTATCAAACATATTCTGAAAACCAACCTTGTTCTTGTTGCTGGATCCTGCCACAAGGAACTTTGTTTTACTTTCCTCATTATAAATATAAACCCAAAGTCTTTTATGTGAAAGGAAGAAAGCAACAACCAGACCCAGAAGCATCAAAATACAGCCTATATAAACCGGCCAGACTCCCGGGTCCTTTGCCACCTGCAACCCCGTGGCAAACATTTGTTTTGATTTAAAAACATAGGCATTATCCGGACGTTCCACCGTGACAGATGTTTCACCGTCCAGCCAGAAAACTGAAGGGTCCCCCTTGTTATCGGCGAACCAGATCTTGAGGCGGTACCGCCCCCAGGGGTCGGGCGGCAGCAGGTTTATGATGCCAAAGTTTATACCGGCCTCATGCCATTTTAATTCCTTTCCCGGCTGGGCCAGGAAAATTTTACTGGCCCCGTTATTCTGATTCTG
The DNA here is from genome assembly GCA_033722905.1 of Desulfobulbales bacterium. GTDB lineage: Bacteria > Desulfobacterota > Desulfobulbia > Desulfobulbales > BM004 > BM004. The sequence goes on along the minus strand of JAWVYE010000017.1, from coordinate 5,090 downwards.
GATTGTTACCAGATACTCATCATAGGCCTGGTAGCTGGCTTGATAAAATGTGTAACCCTTGTAGTCAAGGGGATCATTGACAACAATTGATTTGCGCAAAACCTCCTGACCGTCATCTATGACCACCAGGTCCGAGCGAAATTCTTTTGGTGTGCCGGTATCATAGTATGTAAGCGAAAAGTTGTCGACCCGGAGATCAAAGCCTAACGGTACCTTTTCCGGCGACCCCCACTCGAAATAATATGGAGTATAGGTCTTCTCCCGGACCATGATGGAACCCTTGGAGCCGAAAAGGCTGCCGATAATTGCTCCGGCAAAGATCACCAGTATGCTCAGATGGACAATATAGACGCCAAACCTGACCCAGGGGGTTTTCTGGGCAAAAAGGAGTGTCCCCCCTTCAACGTCCCGCCGACTCGGCTTCCAGCCTGAACTTTTCAGGGTCTGTTCCACCCCGGTAACGACATCCTGCACCGGCTTGGAGCTGGAAAAACGCATTCTGGTAGCCATTTTTGCAAGCCTGTCAACCTTGGTGGCCAGATTATCCATGGTCACCAGCTTCCATACCGTGGGCAGGCGGTCAATACTGCAGACAATAAGATTTATACTGAATAGGCTGAGCAGGCTGATAAACCACCAGGAATTGTACATATCCGTAATATCAAGCAAACGGAAAATCTCAGCTGTCTTGGCTCCATATCGCTGAATATAGGCATCCGGTGATTCATTCTGAGGGATAAAGGTCCCCAGGATAGAGGCTATGGCCAGAGTAAAAAAACAGAACAAAGCCAATTTCACGGATGTAAAAAAATCCCAGAGCTTATTATTTTTCTTTTTCATATTTCCCCTAATACTGAAGGATCATCATTAAGATACCCCTGAAAAAAAAGAGGCATAAATTAATCAGGACAAGGCAGCAATTCCTAACATAATCATCCATGACTGTCAATACAAGGTCATGGATCAACTTTAGAAAAAGCTTGCCTTCTGTTCCCAGAATATGTATATAACCCCTTTTTCGCAGCAACCATTATCATCGCTTTATATATAAGGAGTTTTATTATCATGGCAAAAAAATGTGAAATCTGCGGCAAGGGACCGATAACCGGTAACCATGTAAGCCATGCCCACAACAAGAACAGGCGGCGCTGGCTTCCCAATCTGCAAAGAGTAAGAATGGCCACCAAGGGTGGTAATTCCGTGCATGTCAGGGTATGCACCCGGTGTCTGCGTTCAGGAGAAATTGTCAAACCGGCCTGATTTTTTCCGGTACGGTTTCATTCCTGTTACATGCCCACCAATATTATTATTTCCCCATGCCAGAACAGACAATATCCTATCTGACCTTTGACCAGGCTTTAAAGATCGTCGGCGCCATCCAGGAAGAAGAACATCCCCATGAGCTCAACCGCCGCATTTTTACGGTATATGATGTCAACGGCAATGAAATCTGCTGGTTTGATGCCGAGGACACCATTGCAATTGTTGCCCCCGGCAAAGTAAACCCGAAAAAAAATGAAGTTCAGCCCCTGGTTGAAGAATACATTTTAAACCACATCCCGGACTGGTCCTGAATCTCTAAAACCCGTCTGCCCCGCAGTCTCTGATTTTGTTCTATCCGCAGTAAGGGTACTTGCCGGTCCCGGTTTGTCCTGCTCCCTGATGAGGCAGCGGGGCCGCCAACATGTTCTATTCAAGGACGCCATCCGGCATTTCGGGAACCTCTTCCCCGCCCAGGACATAACCTCCATCGAGCCGCAATACTGCTCCGGTCATATACGGGGCATCCTGAATCAGAAAAAAAACCGCCCGGATAATATCATCCGGGCTGCCGGTTCGGCCCAGAAGCGTATGCGCGACAATGGCTGACCTTTCAGATTCCTGTAAGAGTTCCCATCCCCTGGTACCCTCTCCATGCCTGGTCGCAAAAAAACCGAGCATGACTTCGTTGACCCTGATATTTGGCGCAGCCTGCCTGGCCCAGGTTTGGGTAAAGGATGAAACACCCCTGTTTGCGGCAGCATAGCCATCATTAAACACAAGCCCGGCCACCCCGGTGCGGCCAACCAGTCCGGCTATGGACGAGATATTGACGATAATCCCCCGGCCTGATGTTTTCATCAGGGGCAGGGCGTTATGAGCCATCAGCCATTTGGCTTTCAGGGTTGTTTCCATTTCCAGGTTCCATTGGTCTTTGTTGACCTCAAGGTCATAGGAACCATGGACAACAGGCATACCGCCACGCTCAATATTATTTATGAGGATATGGAGGACGCCGTATTTTTCCCTGATCCGCGCCATGAGGTTCTGCACCTCTCCTGCTTTTCGCAGATCCGCCCGGATGGTAAAATGGTCCCCACCCTGCCCGGCAAACTCCGTTATCATTTCTTCAGCCTCAGCAGGCCAGTCGTTGTGGTAAGGCAGAACCAACTTTGCCCCGGCCTCCGCCAGGGCTCCTGCCAATGCCCGCCCTATACCCTTGCTGGCCCCGGGGACCAATGCGACCTTATCCTTGATTTGCATGCATTTTCTCCCTAATACTGGGGGGCAGAATTGAATTGTCAGTATAAAAAGCTGCTGACGATTGACACTGTCCCCGGAGAATGTAAAATAGGCCAATAACCATATGGTATCAAGGGAAAAAAGAACAGGATTCAAGGGGCCACGGGGCCAAGGGTCCAAGGGGTCGAGGGGCCAAGGGTTCGAGGGGCGAAGGGGGAAACAATTCTGGATCTTAATTTTTGAATTTTCAAAAAGGATATTTCTGGAAAACAGTCTTAAATTTTCGCAAATGTGTCACTGGTTGATTCGTTTTGCAAACCAACAAACAACCTACGCTGAGCACTGTTTCCGAATTTTTAATTTAAAATTAAACCTGAAAGCTTATTCCTTAATCTCCCCCCGGGCGCCTACAACAACCTCTTCAACCGGAATATCCTGACCCGCCTGCTTGAGGGCCTCCCTGACAATCATCCGCATCCCTGCACAACACGGCACTTCCATTATGGCCAGTTTGATGCTCTTTGGCTTTGCCTCCTGAAAAACCTCGACAAATTTCTGGATATAGCCGTTCACATCATCAAATTTCGGACATCCCATCATGATCACTCTATCGGCAAGAAAATCCCGGTGGAAATGGGGATAGGCCACAGGCACGCAATCTGCTGCTACGAGAAGGTCGGCATTTTTCAGGAAAGGGGCCTGGGCCGGAACCAGGCGAATCTGTATGGGCCAATGGGTCAGTGTCGAGTCCGATTTGCCGGCAACAAAATCAAAACGGGGTTTATTGGCTGACTGGCAGGGTGTTTCAATCGTAATACCTGAGAGTCCGGAGGAAGCACCGGCAAGGGACATTTGTTCCTCCTTGTCCTTCCTGCTCCTGAGAAGTTCTTCAACAGCCTCCTCATCAAAGTCGTCCGCCTGCCGCTCGATTATTTTCAGGGCATCTTTCGGGCAGGATTGCAGGCAGGCGCCAAGCCCGTCGCAGTATTTTTCAGCCAGCATTTTCGCCTTGCCGTCAATGATCTGCAATGCCCCCTCGGCACAGTCCGGGACACACTGCCCGCACCCGTCACAAAGCTCCTCGTTTATCTCAACTATTTTGCGTAATACTTTCATGTATGTCCCCAATATGATTCGTTAAACTGTATATTGCCTAAAAAAAAATCTTCAGCAGCTTTCAGGTTGACCCATTATCTATGATGCAAGCGGTTCCGGGCTTGCCATGGTCTCCCTTGACCAGCTGCCCGTTTGCGGTTATATGAGTCAGTTTCTTGGCCTTTAAACCCGTAATCCGCCCCACGGTTCATCCGCCTTAAGCCTTTTCCAGCAACACCTTGCGCGCCAGGTCCTGGCCGCTTTTCGTTAAAAACGATTGTGTAATTATCTTTGCAAGATGATCGGGTGGACTGGGAGACACCTTTTGTTTCTCTTCAAGATTGACAATCAGGTCGGCATCGTAAATAACCTTGAAGTTGATTGTTTCTTCGTCCCGGGGAGTATGATGATGGCCGATGATATCACACACCTCAGCAATTATGCCTTCCTCCGCCCCCAGTTTATTGAGGATCTCACGGGCCACCGCGGGACCCTCCAGGTGTTGATACCTGGGTGAATTGCTGTTGTATTTGCGTTCAGCTTCCTTAATGCCTATATCATGCAGATATGCGGCCAATATCGTGACAACCGGATGGGCTTGTTCCTCCCGGCATAACTTTTCAGCATAGCGGGCGACCTTTGTTGCGTGTCCTATCCTCTTGAAGTCACTTTCAAAATAGCGTTTCATTTCTATAGGTACGCGCTCAACAAGCAACTCTTTTTTCTTGGCCAGCAATTCCGGCGGCATTGAGCCCAGGCACTGTTCTGCATAAGGGCAATAGGAGGCGCACCCTAAATCCATTTTCGGGTTGATCATCTTGTTGCCGCAGTTACTGCACTTGCGGGTCGAGTCATCCTTGAAAAACTCAACCACATGGTCGCATTTGGGGCATTTGGCCTCAAAAACAGAGGCACCGTCCCAGTAACGGCTATCCTGTCCCGGACACTGCATGACAAACTCCTTTTCTTTCTTTTATGCTGGGGCCGATTGCAAAACGGCCCCATTTCCGAAATATAGTCACTATTTATAATTCTGCATCATCAACTGCACTACTTTATTGAATACTCAAGCTGCCGCATCCCTCAGCGGTAATTTTTTCCACTTAGCCGAGTATTGTTGCCAAGTCCTTCTCCGGGGTTGAAATCGGCTTGACGGCAAAGTTCTGCACGAGCACATCAAGTACATTCGGAGTGATAAACGCCGGCAGACTGGGTCCCAGACGAATATCCCGGATACCGAGGTGGAAAAGGGTCAGCAGGATGGCGACCGCCTTCTGTTCATACCAGGAAAGCACCATAGACAATGGCAAATCATTGACACCGCAGTCAAAAGCCTTGGACAGCGCAACCGCGATCTGGATTGCCGAGTAGGCGTCATTGCACTGGCCCACATCAAGCAGCCTGGGGATACCGCCAATGTCGCCAAGATCCTTGTCAAAGAAGCGGAACTTGCCGCAGGCCAGGGTCAGGACCGCACAGTCAGCCGGTACCTT
>JAWVYE010000016.1:0-11367 GCA_033722905.1 Desulfobulbales bacterium | reverse complement strand
CATTGTGGCTGCAAACTTTTTCTGCTCTTCCCAGTATGCATACCATTTTTTTTCAACGGCTGAAAATTCGTAGGCTTTTGCCAGGAGCGGCCCTGGTGCCTGTGTTTCGGATTTGTTTTTCATTTATTTCATATTTCAGTATAAATTTAACAGATTCAGAACTTTTACATTACGGACCAGGGCTTAGGCAGAAAGATTTCCTGATAAAGGTCCAGGGCATAGCGGTCTGTCATGCCGGCGACAAAATCACACACGGCCCGATGATCGCCAACGCTGTTATTGTTTCGCTCAGCGCCATTTCCGGGCAGCCCATTTTCAAGAAAATAATGATACAGCTCCCTTACCACCTTCATGGCCTTGATAAAATCGTCATGCACCTTATGTGTTTCATATACGTTTTCATAGAGAAATGAGCGCAAGTCGGTTATGGCCGACATTATTTCCGGACTCATGGTCAAACGGCCCCCGCCCTGATCCAGAGTGGTATAGATGAGATCCCTGACCATGGTATTAATTCTTTCAGAATGGCTATGCCCCAACTTTTCATAAATGTAGGCAGGCAGTTGCTCTTTTTTTATAATGGAGGCCCGCAGGGCATCATCAAGGTCATGGTTGACATAGGCAATTATGTCTGCCACCCGCACCACCCTGCCTTCCATGGTAACGGGCAGCCTTGATAAGTCTTGCGGTAGTATTTCCTTTCTGCCCTTTGAGTGCATGCTTATCCCGTCCCTGACCTCAAAATTCAGGTTCAGGCCCATGCCGTCATTCTCCAGAATATCGACAACCCGCAGGCTTTGTTCATAGTGGCGAAAACCTCCCGGGTGCAACTCATTCAACACGGATTCACCCGCATGGCCAAAAGGGGTATGCCCAAGGTCATGCGCCAGGGCAATGGCTTCTGTCAGGTGACCATTAAGCTTCAGGGCAACAGCTATAGTACGGGCTATCTGCGAAACCTCGAATACATGGGTCAGCCTGGTGCGGTAATGGTCCCCGGTTGGGGCTAAAAAAACCTGGGTTTTATATTTCAGGCGGCGGAACGTTTTACAGTGGATAATCCTGTCACGGTCCCTCTGGAAGGCAACCCGTATATCACATTCAGTTTCCTGCCGTTGCCGGCCCCTGCTTTTTTACTGAGACAGGCATGCGGAGAAAGGATCTTTTCCTCGTTTGCCTCCATCTCTTCCCGAATTGTTCGAGTCATGATGTAATGCCGCTGTAATAAAATTTGTATAAAACTGCAGGCTGCAGAGCATACAGCCATGCGCTATCTTTTAGCAGCAGATGAATATGAGAACAAGTCTTTTTGCAATATTATTGCAGAAGCCTGCCAATAAATACCGCCAGGTGTTCGGCTCTAGCGCCACCGTCATTCGAGGCTAAGCCATGCTGCCACTGCAGAAGGCAGCCGGAACAGGCAGTGAGCACGGTTTGCCCGGGAAGCGGCGCAAAATTCCCCATGAGTTTTGCCTGAACCCGTTGGGCCAGATCTGGGTGTGCTACCTGGAAGAGCCCTCCATGGCCGCAGCATTGCGAACCATTCGGCAATTCCTCCAGGCTGACTCCCGGCAATAATCTGATGAGCTTCCGTGGCTCTTCCGTAATGTGTAATTTAAAACGCAGATGGCAGGGATCATGGTAAAAAACACTTTTGTCGGGGCCTCCGGCTGCGGTTTGCAGCAAATTTCGGCTCAGTGAGAGTTTTTGCAAAAAATAGGTTGAAAATTCCTCTACCCGCTCTGCAAATCGTTCAGCCCTCTGCCGCCATTCCTGGTGACCTGCGAACATTTCTTTATAGGATTTCAACTGATAATAACAGGAGGAGCAGGAGGCCAGGATGGGATAGTCATTCTCCTCAAAGGCTGCGATATTTTTCTTTGCCAGTTCCTGCGCTTCCCCGATTCTGCCTGCAGCTAAAGCCGCCATACCGCAACATGTCTGCTCCAGGGGTACACAGCCTTTACGGCCAGTGCTTTTAATGAGCAACTGCTGGGTGGACTCGGCAATCTCCGGCTGCAGGTGATTGGCAAGGCACCCTGTGAAAAAATTCATCTCCTCTGCCGGGCTGCCGGGCTGCTGTTTTTCACCATAAGGTGGCTCAGTTTTCAGTTTTTCGATATAGCCTGTCTGCGGGAGCTTGAAAGCTTGCCGCGCAAAACCCTGCAATCGTAAACGCAGGCCGCTGTCTTGCGGCAGCCACTCGCCAAGCAGCGTATTGGCTGCTGTCCCTATTCTGCTCAGATTAGCCAAAAGGGCCGGATGAACAAGGGCCTTGCGAGAAACATATTTGAGAAACGAGAGACCTGAGAGCCTGGGCAGTTCAGAGCGGACCCTGATAACCAGCTCAGGGGTGTCAAGGCCTCTGGGGCAGGCATCAAGGCAGGCGCCACACAGCAGGCACCTTGAAAAGATATCTGCATAATGGCCTGAAACCGCATCCTTTTCCACCTTCGACCTGAGGTGCTGTTTGCCCCGTGGTGAGAATATTTCGTTGCCCGTAGCCTTATAGGTAGGACATACTGTATTGCAGGTGCCGCACTTGGCGCAAAGTCCCTTGTCGTCCTTGCTGCCAGTATTTTTTAATCTATCAGCCGACATGATTACCTTTGCCAGAGCAGGTAAGCCTTGATAAAAGGCTCCAGGTTGCCGTCGAGAACTGCGTCAACATTGCCGATTTCACAATTGGTCCGGTGGTCTTTAACCATTCTGTAAGGTTGCAGGACGTAGGAACGGATCTGGCTGCCCCAGCCAATTTCTTTTTTCTCACCGTGCAGGTCTTCCTGTTCCTTGGCCTGGAGCTCCTTCTCCCTGTCATAAAGGCGGGCCCGCAGCATTTTAAACGCCATATCCTTGTTGCGATGCTGGGAACGTTCATTCTGGCATTGAACTACTATACCGGTGGGCAGGTGGGTAATTCTAACCGCGGAGCTGGTTTTGTTAACATGCTGCCCGCCGGCGCCGCTTGCCCTGTATGTGTCAATACGCAGGTCTTTCTCATTAATTTCGATGTCGATATTGTCATCGAGTTCCGGAAAAATAAAAACTGAAGCAAAGGAGGTATGCCTGCGTCCGCCGGCATCAAAGGGGGATATGCGCACCAGCCGGTGGATACCCATCTCTGACCGCAGGTAGCCGTAGGCATAATGGCCCATGATCATCACGGTAACACCTTTGACACCAGCCTCATCGCCGGGCAGGTAATCAAGTATCTCTGTTTTGAAACCCTTTACTTCAGCCCACCGGAGATACATGCGTAAAAGCATATCCACCCAGTCCTGGGCTTCGGTGCCTCCTGCACCGGCATGAATGGTCAGAAGCGCATTGCTCTTGTCATGTTCTCCGGAGAACATGCACTCCATCTCAAAGGTTTCTACCTTTTTTTCGAGTGACTCAAGGGTGTCAGCAACTTCTTTCGCCGCCTCATTATCCTCCTCCTCGAGGGCCATCTCAAGCAGCAGAGAAGCATCTTCCCAGATAGAATAACAGGATTCCCAGGATGCTATTGTTTCCTGAATTCTGCCTCTTTCCTGTTGAATATTTTTCGCTCTCGGCGCATCATCCCAGAAGCCGGGAGCAATAATGAGCTTTTCAAGTTCTGCCAGTTGATCCTTCCTGTCAGCTACCTCAAAGATGCTCCTTCAAGGCGAGAATACGATCCTTTAAATCCTGTAGTTTTTGTTTCAGTTCTGCTGACATAAAATATTTTCCTCCGATTTAAATCTATATATTAATCATCCAATGCCTTGAATGCATCACTTATCCTGACGCGCAAAACCTTTAAGGAAGAATGCAAAAGGAACACAGGCGATCAGGCAGAACAACCCGAAATAATAACCAAACTTCACAAATAAGGTTTTAGTCTGCAGCAAAGGCAGCTCCGCAACCAGGTAAAAGGACTGAAATAGGGGAGAAATCCCTGTTGTTCTCCCCAATGGGGTTATGGTTGCGCTTATGCCGGTGTTTGCAGAGCGTGCCAGGCTTCTTCTGTTTTCAACAGCCCTGAGCACAGCCATGGATAAATGCTGCCAGGGAGCACTTGAGCGGCCAAACCAGGCATCATTGGTGATGTTGACCAGCAGGTTTGCGCCGTTGCTGGTCCAGTTTCTGGCCAGCTTGGGGAAAATGCTTTCAAAACAGATAAGTACCCCTATTGCAGCATTCTCCAGGATCAAAGGCCCGACAGCCTTACCGCTGCTGAAATTGCCGATATTTTCAACAAGTGGACCGGGAAGCGGCAAATAGTCGCTGAGCGGCACATATTCTCCAAACGGGACCAGGTGCTGCTTGTCATAGCGCCCGCCGATTCCTCCAGCAGGTGTTATCAGATAGGCGCTGTTATATGAGAGAACCTTTCTTTCCTGCGCCATATTTTTCACGCTGACTTCCTTGTAAAACGGTGCCCCGCTGAGCAGCCATACTTTCTGTTCTGAGGGAAGAACACTTTTCAGCCTGTTAAAATAAGGGTTGTCTGAGACTGGGAAAGGAAGCGCTGTTTCAGGCCAGATCATAAGGGCCGGGGGTACATTTTCCCGGGCAATGGCCTGGGCTGAAAGATGCGTATAGATATCAATTGTGGCCAAGCGCATGGACGGGGACCATTTCTGGTCCTGTTCAATATTACCCTGCACAACTGCCATTTTCATTTTGGTGCTGTTGGCAATCAGATCGGATACCTGCCGGTAGCGGAAAACATTATAGGCCATGACCGTCACTACTATAAAGATGGCCGGCAGTATCGCATAAAACCAGGCCCGCCTGAGCCGTAAGGTAAAACCCTGCTGCATGCCAGCAGCATCTGCAGACCTGTCTGCACGCCAGAGTATAAAGAGAAAAGCGGTTACTGCATTTACCAGAACAATGAGAAACGTTATGCCGGAATGACCGGTCAGGTCAGCAATCTGAATCAGCAGCAGGGCTTTATACTGGGAATATGCCAGGTCCTGCCACGGAAATCCGGAAAAAAGAAATGATCGGACATGGTCAAGACCAACCCAGAGAAGAGGCCCAAGCCAGACAACCAGAACCTCCTGCCGTTTCCAGGCCAGGTTGATTATGGCACAAAACAATGCCATGTAAGCACTCATATAGAGCGCAAGAAGCAGCAAGGCAGGTATGGAGATCCACAGGGGCAGATTGCCGTATTTGCCAAGGACGATAATAATCCAGTATAAAAGGGAAACATAGTGAACCATGCCGGCCAGCAATCCCAGGCGGGCAGCTGCCGCAGGCCTGACATCTCTTACTGCCATCAGCAGCGGAACCAAAGCTACCCATGCCAGAGGCCATAGCCCTGCAGACCCGGGAAAAGAGAGGAAAAGCAGGAAGCCGGTACCAAGGGCAAGCCAGACCGGAAGGAGTTTGCGCTTCTTTACTCCTTCAGCTTTTACGCGTGCCTTCCCTGTCATTTTCTTTGAATTTTAACTGTTTTGATATGACGCTTGGTTGCTGAAATCACTTTGAATATCAGGGTGTCAAGTTCGACTGTTTCACCACTTTCAGGCAAGTGCCCGAGCTGATGGATGATGAAGCCCCCCACTGACTCATAGGGACCGTCAGGCAATTTCAGGTCAAAATAAGACTCGACTTCCTCTATATCCTCTTTGGCATAAATCATGAGGCTGCCGTCCTGCAAGGTCCGCCACTGAGGCTCATCCTTGTCATATTCATCATCAATCTCACCGACAATTTCCTCAAGCACATCTTCCAGGGTGATTAAACCGCGGACCCCACCGAATTCATCCGTGACGATAGCCATGTGGTTTTTCTTGGCCTGAAAGGCTCTGAGCAGGTTTACAATACGCATGCTCTCCGGGACAAAATAGGGGGGCTTGATAAGATTTTTTATATCAGGACATGCCGCCGGTGAATCAACGCAGACAAGAAGGTCTTTGGCATTTAATATACCGATTATGTTATCCTGGGAATCTGCATATACAGGTATTCTGGTGAAGCCTTCTTCGGTGATCAACTTGAGAACGCCGGGGATTCCTATCTCCACATCGGCGCAAACCATTTCCGGCCTCGGCGTCATTATCTCATGGATGAGGGTGTCCCTGAACTCAAAAATACTGTTGATCATCTGCCCTTCCTGGGGGGTGATCAGGCCGTGCTCTTCTCCTTCTTCCAGAAGTTCTTGAATTTCCATCTCAAGATCTTCTGTTGTGTCCGGAGTTCGGCCTAAGCCCAGAATACCCAGGAGGCGGATTATAATATTTTTACTAGGCTGAGAGTCGGGTGAATCGGATGAGGAATCTTGGTCTTTTTCCATGCAGAATTAATAGTAACAAATCATTATATGTTATTGACATAAAGTTTATACATTTCATTCATTTCTTTCAAGCATGGGTAGGGGAAAAACGCCATAAAGTCAAGAAAAAATTGACTGTTGGGGTTAAAAAAAGTATAGAAACCGTTTTTAAATTTCCCAAAGGGGATGAATATGTAAATGAATGCTATTCATCCCCTTTTAACTATGGTAGAGGAAATAGGATATAATTCACTTTAACAATTGTATCTGCCTCGTTATAATTTGTTTTTGGCTTGACATTCATACTGGTTTTTCTTTTTTTTTAAAGAACTGATTAAACAGATTTGGCTTACTGTGAAAGATAAAATCCTTATAGCAAATAGAGGCGAGATCGCCATTAGAATTATGCGGGCCTGCCAGGATCTCAACCTGGACTATGTTGTTGTCTACACTGCAGCAGATGAGGACTCCGAGCATGTGCGGCTGAACCGCCAGACGAACGGCAACCCCAAAAGAGCCTGGCAAATAACCAGTTATACCGACCCTAACGATATTCTTGCCGTGGCTGATCATACAAATTGCACCGCTATTCATCCCGGGTATGGTTTTTTTTCGGAAGACTTCCGTTTTGCCAGGCGTGTGACTGTGCGCGACAGGCCCTTGACCTTTATCGGTCCAAACTGGCAGGTCATCAAGAATCTCGGTGACAAGATCAACACCAAAAAGGTGGCCAAGCTTCTCGATATTCCGGTTATACCAGGCACGGACAGCCCGATATATAATGAGATGGAAGCTGAGGAAATTGCCGACCAGCTGCTGGATGACCAGAAAAGCAAAAATATCAAGTTTCCTTCCATTCTCGTCAAGGCTGCGGCCGGCGGCGGTGGCATGGGAATTGAAGAAGTGCGTGAGATTGAACAGTTTCGCCGCGTTTACCGCCAGATCCAGAACTATGCCAAAAGGCAGTTTGGTGATGCCGGGGTGCTGATTGAGCAATGTCTGCGCGATTACAACCACCTGGAGGTGCAGTTGCTCTGCAGCCGCCATGGGGAGAGGCTCCACTTCGGCACCCGCAACTGTACCATCCAGAGTACAGGACGCCAGAAAAGGGTTGAGGCGTCCCCGGGTTTTGATGACTCCTGCGATGTCTATGATTTTGACTCAAAAGAAGTGTTAGAAAGCATTGTGGAGTATTCCTTAAAATTAGCTGCCCATGTGCGTTACGATAATATCGGCACCTGGGAATGGATTGTAACCCGCGACGGCCAGCCTTACCTCCTTGAGGTGAACACAAGAATCCAGGTGGAAAACGATATTTCCGCCCGCATAAGTTATATTAACGGCGAACATCCAAATCTGATCAGGGAACAGATACGCCTGGCCCTGGGGGAGCGTATCGGTTTCACGCAGCATGACATTGCCTTCAAGGGTTCCAGCATTGAACTGCGCATTGTGGCCGAAGATACAAAACGCGGATTCGCCCCCTGGATAGGCACAATTGAAAAATTCAGTTTCCCGGAATATGAATGGGCGGCCGTTTATACCCATGTTCCTTCTGACAGGCCATATATGATTCCCAGTGATTTTGACCCAAACCTGGCTCTCGTGGTTTTGTGGGGGGACTCCATCCAGGAGGCCAAAGAGCGGGCGAGCAGATTCCTTAATGAAACAGTTATCGAGGGGACGAACAGCAAGGAAGAGTCCATAACGACCAACATGGAATATTTGCACAACAACCTGGACCGCCTGCTGACCTTTTGAGTAATGCAGCCGCCACAGAGTACTCTTACAAGATACCGACATGGACGATCTTCGCAAACGACTTCATAAAACAGAAGAACGGCTTAATTACCTTATCAGGGTGAAGGACAGCTCAACCTGGGGCAACCTCTCAGGATTCAAGGAAAAATACGCCAACCTCAAGGATTCCTTTTATGAATTTGAGGAAGAGGAGCTTGCTGAAAAAATTCATGAACTCGAAGAAGCCCTCACCTTTATAGAAGAGCGCTGCGAGGAAGGCCTCAGCTCGCTGGAGCGGGTGCGTATCGTGCGCAGCCCGGAACGTTTTACCCTTAAGGATATATTGGAAAATGTCTATGAAGACTATACAGAGCTGAGCGGCGAGGAAGATGCAAATATTGATCCTTCCATGATCACGGCCAAGGCCCAGATTGTCAGAAGAATCAAAACCAAGATCCGCTCGCAGCCGGTCATGGTTATCGGCCAGGAAAAGGGGCATGGCGAAGAATACCGCAATGGTGGTTCCTGTAAACCATGGGGCAATGAAAAAGCTCTGCGTTATATGCGTGTTGCCGAAACCGAAGGCATTCCCATTCATTTTTACATATTCACCCCGGGATCCTTCCCGGTGGAGGACTATCCCGGAGCAGCCCAGCAGATAGCCCGCAATCTCTATGCCATGACAAAACTCAGGGTGCCGATGATTTCCGTCATCTCCGAAGGAGGCTCCGGTGGTGCAGAGGCGATCGGCCTTGCTGATTTCCGCCTTATGTTCTCCCATGGCTACTATTCAGTTATTTCGCCGGAAGGTGCTGCAGCAATTGAGGGCAAGATACGCGAGGGCGACAAAGTACCGCCGGAACTCATCGATGCCTGTGCCCAGCGCCTCAAAATAACTGCAGAAGATAACCTTCGCCATGGCACCATAGACAGAATTATCCAGGAACCTGTCCTGGGAGCAAAGCGGGATGATTTTACCTTTTTCAAACAGCTTCGCTCTGAAATCATCCGGGCAACAGATGAGGTTGTTTTAAAAACCAAAAGCCTGAGAGCTTTCAGGGCCTATGACGTTAAATTGAAAAAGGCTGAAGAGGCGGCCACTGATGAGCCGGAAATAGATGTTTCCTGGAAGCTCAACAGTGATGAAATAAAACGCCTTATCAGCTACCGCTCGAAAAAGTACAGAAGTATGGCTACCAGCTATTTTGGTGGTCAGCCCTCCTCATCTGAGGCTATTTACAGAAAAACGCGTAATGTTCTTTTCAGGCTTTATTATACCTTCCGCTACGATCTACTGCGCCAACAGCAGAAACAGGTGGAAAACGTTATCAAGGATGTTTCCGGCGAGGGGTCGGTGCTGCTCAAAAGAATTACCACCCCTTTCACCACTGCCTATGATTTCATCAGCCGCAAACCCGAAGCAAAAAAAATCCGCCCGACAATAGAGCGGCCAAGCATTCCGGAAGAGGTGGATATCTGGGATACCTATACCAGCCCCCTGGCTAATGAAGACCGTACCATAAGCTGCCCCAATGCCGGCAAGCACTCCTGCAAGGATCTCTGGGTTCCGGACCTGTACGGAGAGTTTTGCGGGGTTTGCGAAAACTGCGGCCATCATTTTCCCCTGGAGTATGAATGGTACCTGAAACATCTTTTTGATCCTGACTCCATTAAGGCCTTCAACACGGAAATTAGCTCGCTCAACCCACTGGACTACCCCCGTTTTGACGAGCGCCTCAAGCTGGACCGTGCCAAGACCGGTCGCAAAAGTGCCAATATCACATTCTATGCCAAAGTTATGGATGTTGATATAGTGGCGACAATGCTCTACAGCGATTTTCGTAACGGCACCGTCGGGGCGGCTGAAGGTGAAAAATTTGTCAGGGCCTGCGAAAAAGCCCGGCTGAAAAGAAGGCCACTCCTGGCTTATGTCCATACCACTGGCGGCATCAGGATCCATGAGGGAACCCTTGGAGTAATCCAGATGCCAAAGTGCACCATGGCGGTCCGCGAGTATATCGATTCAGGGGGGCTCTATATTGTGGTCTATGACAATAATTCCTATGCCGGCCCTGTAGCCAGTTTCCTCGGCTGTTCACCTTACCAGTTTGCCATCCGCTCAAGCAGGGTGGGGTTTGCCGGCAGCCGGGTTATCAGGGAGACCACCGGGGAAGACGTACCGCCTGATTACCATAACTGCCGCAATGCCCTCAAACGCGGTCATATTCAAGGCATCTGGGACCGCAGGGATTTCAGAAAAAACCTGTACAAGGCTCTCCTGACCATGGGCGGCAGGAACCTTTATTACCGATAAAATTTAAAAAGGCTGGCCAAAGATCAATATACGGTGACCCGGAATCATGTACGACGATATTCATTTTGATGAAATAATTAATAAATACCGCTCGGACCCTTACGATTATCAGGATGTGGTAACCCCCCATACCGGCAGTGTAAAATTCAAGGTCAATGAGGGAGAAACGGTGGCAGGTCCCGGCGGTAAATGGAACCATCACCCTGGTACGCTGCTTTACATTCTTAACCGGGAAAACAATCCTAAACCAATGAATTCACTGACAAACGGGGTTGTTTCCTCGCTGCGCGAAGAGCTCGATGGACAGTTTGTCGAGGCCGGGGAAAAACTTATGACAATCAAGCATCCCCTGAAAAAAAGGGAAATAATTGAAAGTATACTCCAGAATGTCCTTTACCTGTTTAAAGCACCGGAAAAGGCTAAGTACTTTTTTTCACTGGATATCCAGGCCCGTATTGAGAAACAGGGTGAAAAGGCTGTTATTGTCAAGCCCGGTGATGAAATAATCACCATGTCACTCATGAAACGGGATACACCAATTTACTACAGCGGCGATGAAGGCATTATTCATTCGATATACTTCAAGCCGGGTGTCAGTATAAACCAGGGCGAGCCGCTGATAGGGGTTTGCGCCAAAGACAAACTGCCATTAATCCAGAAAATAATTACCCAGGTTAAGGCTGAGTGGGAATGAGCCGGGATTGTTGCTGTGCCGGTGCAGCCGCACCTCCTTCTCCGGACCGGCCTGGTTTTGCAAACTGCAGCGGATGCCCCGTTGGGCTGACAACCCGCCAACATACCCCGAAAAGCATACCTGAAAATTTGGTTATGCAAATGTCTAACCGCTGTTCACCTTTCTTCTTTGCTCAGTTATGACCAGCACCAAAAAGCAGATTTCTGATTTGCTCCGGCAATGTATCAATGCAGAGGAAGTTCCTCTGCGCCGCAGGACATATGACCCGCAAACAGTAGATGAGGTTTTTCGTTACGGTGGTGTAATCGGCAATATTATTGAACAGCATGACAAAATACCTCGCGGGATAATCCGGGCCCGCCGGATTGT
>JAWVYE010000015.1:0-11657 GCA_033722905.1 Desulfobulbales bacterium | reverse complement strand
GGATATCAAGCGCGGCATCGACGCCAGTGTTGATGCCATTGTTGCTGAACTGAAAAAAATCTCCAACCCCACCAAGGAGCAGAAAGAAATTGCCCAGGTCGGTACCATTTCCGCCAATAATGATGCAACAATCGGCAACATCATTGCCGAGGCCATGGACAAGGTCGGCAAGGAAGGCGTTATCACGGTGGAAGAAGCCAAGGCCATGGAAACTTCCCTGGATGTTGTTGAAGGTATGCAGTTTGACAGGGGCTACCTTTCCCCCTATTTTGTGACCGATCCGGAAAAGATGGAGGTCAACCTTGAAGATGCGGTAATTCTCATCAATGAAAAGAAGATCAGTTCCATGAAAGACCTGCTGCCGATCCTGGAGCAGGTGGCGAAAATGGGCAAACCCCTGCTTATCATCGCCGAAGATGTTGACGGAGAGGCCCTGGCCACACTGGTTGTCAATAAACTGCGCGGCACCCTGAACATCGCTGCTGTTAAAGCCCCGGGCTTTGGTGACCGCAGAAAAGCCATGCTGGAAGATATTGCCATCCTGACCGGCGGGCAGGTGATCACCGAGGACCTCGGCATCAAGCTTGAAAATGTCACCATTAATGACCTTGGAAATGCCAAGCGCATTGTTATTGATAAAGACAACACGACCATAGTTGACGGTGGCGGCGATAAAGACAAACTCGAAGGCCGCGTCAAGCAGATCCGCACCCAGATCGATGAATCGTCATCCGATTATGATCGGGAAAAACTGCAGGAGCGTCTGGCAAAACTCATCGGCGGCGTAGCAGTGATAAATGTCGGTGCTGCTACTGAAACAGAGATGAAAGAGCGCAAGGCCCGGGTTGAGGATGCCCTGAATGCAACCAGGGCCGCTGTAGAAGAAGGTATTGTTCCCGGAGGCGGAGTGGCGTACCTGCGCTGCCTCAAAGTCCTTGAAAAACTCAAGCTCAATGGCGACCAGGAACTCGGCAAAAAGCTTATTGCCCGGGCCCTGGAAGAGCCGGTACGCCAGATTGCCAACAATGCAGGCCGCGAAGGTTCCGTCATTGTTGAACATGTAAAGGAAATGAAGGGTGCCATGGGCTTTAATGCCGAAAATGAAGAGTATGAGGACCTGATCAAGGCGGGAGTAATTGATCCGGCCAAGGTTACCCGTTTTGCCCTGCAGAATGCAGCCAGTGTTGCAGGGTTGCTTCTGACCACTGAATGCATGGTGGCCGAGCACCCTGAAGAGGACACCGGCGCCGGCGCCGGCATGCCTCCGGGCGGCATGGGCGGCATGGGCGGCATGGGCGGCATGGGCGGCATGATGTAATAAAGAGGCCACCTGACCCGAAATTATTTTACCTGGTACCATTTTACAAAAGGGCCTCGAGATTCGGGGCCCTTTTTTTTATTTTTTCAACGCAACCTCAGGCAGCAATACAGGCTGCTGATATTGATTTTCCTGTTGACATGTCTGGGAAAATTGAACATAGTTTTCCCCTTCTCATTGTGGCGATGTAGCTCAGCTGGTTAGAGCGCACGGCTCATATCCGTGGAGTCCGGGGTTCAAGTCCCTGCATCGCCACCACAAAAATATCCGGCACTGCCCGATACAATATAAAACCCCCGAGTCCAAAAAGGACTCCGGGGTTTATTTTATGGTGCCAACAAATCCCAGAGTTTGCCTCAAGAGTAAGGTGAATCAAAAAGAACTCATACCCGTTCCTTCCATGATCCGGTAGAGCATGCGCCTTACTATGGAGTTATCCTCATACGCAGGATAATCAACACTATAATGGCGAGGGTTATTATTCCACACCATTGCAAAATAATTTGCTGCATCCTGAAACACTTTTGCTTCAGGGCGACCTCGTATTATGACATCGGTTTCCAGGTTGAAATCCTCCAGGTTTCGCCGTGTAAAATTGGCCGACCCGAGGATAATGGTGCTGTCACCCTTCTGCTTGCTGGCGAGTAACATCTTTGCATGGCACTGCTCACCGTGAGTATCGCACCACTTCACAGGTATGCCGGACCGGTGAAGTTCACGGGCCACCTGCCTGTTGGGAATGCCGTTCTTTTTACGGCCAAAGGCATCCTTGTTCGGGTCAAGAAGAACCCGTAACACCACTCCCCGTTTTTCGGCTTTCTTCAAGGCATGGATAACGTCCCTGTCTGCCAGGTAGAACATGGTGATATCAATTCTGTCCTTATCACCATGTCCCTCTATGCTATCCAGAATTGCATCCTTGATTTTCTTTTCCGTTACAACCTGTAAGGTTACATCCGATACCTGCTCAACGGTTTCCAGGTTAATCTGCGGGGCAGGTTCAGTGCCTGAAAAGGCAAGGACGGCAAGTTCAGTAGCAAGCAAATCACTTACAGCAGGACCGCTGAATTTCACCGCAACATTACCATGGGCGCTGCTGCCGTCATGCGGGTTGGCAGAGGTTATGAAACCAACGTATGTCTCACCGGAATCAGCTATCAGGACCTTGCGGTGATTCGCTTTGAAGTTCAACAGCTTCATATAGGTAAGCAGTGAAACCCGCTGTCCGCCGAAAGGGTTCGGCAGGAGTCCACCTTCACGGTTCCCGAAGGGTTTTAAAAAAATCCTCCAGAAAGGGGAGTAAAATGTGTTGCTGTCCCGCAACCGGTCAAGGTCTGTTATAGTTACCGATATTCCGGCCTCTCTCAGCCGGGCGAACTGTTTTGACGGCATACCGCCGTAGACATCATTGACCGGGTCAGAAATAACAATAATATCCATAGCCGGTTTTTTCTTCTTCTGTTCTATCAGCAGGTCGGTCAGCTCTCCGGATAGAAGACGGGTTTCTTCCGGGCTGGGACCCTGAAAATCGTTGTAAAGAAACATGTCTATAAGGACAAGTTTCTCAGCCCCGGCTATCAGTGCAAAAGCCTCATCAAATATCTCCTGCTCCACCTGCCGCGTTCCTTCAGTATCAACGTAGGTCAAATCCTTGAGAAAGGTAATATCCTTTGTGGCATGCAGGCCTCCCGCGTAGGACAGGCCTTCCGGCAGTGACTTGCAGGAGCAGCCGGCGAGTAAGTTCAGAAAGAGTAATATTGCAATAAGCCGCACGGTTGCACATGGGCTATTACCTCTGCTTCTGAACATTGATACAAATCCCAGGTATGGATTCGTCATGGACAGTTACCTCCCTGAGTTCTCAAGATTAAACTGCACAACTCCTGTGGGTATGATGGTGTCGACCAGGATATCTGCATCAGCAATACCTGCCAGTGGGATAACCTCATCAGCTCTTCTGCATATACCCGGGTGAGCCCTCCCGGTAATTAATGCTTCTTTCCCGGGCATCGGCTGTCTCAAATACCGAACTCAATTTTTCCTGCGCCAGTATCATGGTAACATCCTGACTTGCCTGTCGGTTAATGACTCGCAAATATAGCGATTCAGGTCTCTGCAAGGTCATCACAAGACAAATAAAAAAGCGCCCCACGGGAGCGCTTTTGTTTTTCTGCTTGAAAGCCAGCCCATTTACAGCAATTCATCATCAATGGGATCCTCTTCCAGATCATCATCATCTAAATCACTATCAATATCATCCTGCCCGTCATCTTCTTCAGAGGTTTCTTCTTCTTCAGTGTCTTCGCTTTCAGGAGCATTTTCTTCAGTGCTTTCCTCCTTTGGTACTCTTATAACCTTGGGCTTGGGCACCTTGGATGGCGGCAGGACAATCTCCCGTATTTTTTCCGCCTCCTGCTTGACGTCCGGGTCATCAAGACACTCTGCGCATTGAGAAATATGCTTTTCCATGAAGTCAACCATTCTGGCAGGTGCCATGGCCTCCTCCTGGACTTGCAGGTACCAGTTTTTCACAAGAGAAATCAAACGCTCACATTTCATTCCATTTACCCCTTCTCAATCTGAAGGTAAAGACGTTTATTTATCATAAAAAAGATAAAAAATATCTTTAAAATTTGTCTCTAATGCAATACGCTAAAATTATATGCGGAAGTGGAAAGGGCACTGGTGGCCCTCCCGGACTTCAAATCCGGTGCACCGGGTTAACAGCCTGGTGGGTGGGTTCGATTCCCATGCACTTCCGCCATTTTTTATGTTCCCCCCTAAACAACCTTCTCCTCTTTCAACAAAGGATAGCCCATTTCCTCCCTCTGGGCCGCATATTGCAGGGCCACCTGTCTGGCAATGTTCCTGATTCTGCCAATGTATCGGGTTCGCTCAGCAACACTGATCGCCTTTCTTGCATCAAGAAGATTGAAGGTATGAGAGCACTTCAGGCAGTAATCATAGGCCGGCAGGATCAAGCCCTTTGCTACCAGAGTATGGGCCTCGGATTCATAGGTATCAAAAAAATGAATTAATGCCTCGACATTCGCCTCTTCAAAATTAAACCTTGAAAATTCGACTTCGGCCTGGTGGAAAATCTCACCGTAGGAAACCTCTTCATTCCAGGCCAGGTGGTAGACGTTCTCCACCTTCTGCAGATACATGGCAATCCTTTCGAGTCCATAGGTTATCTCGACTGTAATGGGCTGCAGATCAATGCTGCCCGCCTGCTGAAAATAAGTGAACTGAGTAATTTCCATGCCATCGAGCCAGACCTCCCAGCCCAGGCCCCAGGCACCAAGTGTCGGAGACTCCCAGTCATCCTCAACAAAACGGATATCATGTTCAAGAAGATTCAGGCCAAACCTTTTCAGGCTTTCAAGGTACATGTCCTGGATCTCCAGGGGGGAAGGCTTGATCACCACCTGATACTGGTAATAGTGCTGCAGACGGTTTGGATTCTCACCATAGCGTCCATCAGTGGGGCGCCTTGAGGGTTGGACATATGCAGACTTCCAAGGCTCAGGGCCAAGGGCACGCAGCAGGGTGGCAGGATGAAAGGTGCCGGCTCCCACTTCCATATCATACGGTTGCTGGATAACACATCCCTGTTCAGCCCAGAACCTGTTTAACTCCATGATAATTTCTTGAAAATACATATAGCTGCCGTTTCCCTTCCTGTCGAAATAGTTTATGCTCCCAGCAATGGATTTCAAAAGGTTAATAAATTACCATAGTGATGAAAGATGGCAAAATTTTTTTTCTTGAACCATGAAAAAAACTATGAATACACTTGAAGAATTGCGCACCCTGGCCACGGAACTGACGCACCTGAACAGTATCCTGGCCCTGCTGCAGTGGGACCAGGAAGTAATGATGCCGGCCGGCGCTGCGCAGGGCCGCGCTGCCCAGTTTGCTGCCCTAAGCACCATTGTGCATCAAAAAATCTGTGCTCCCGCGTTGGGAGAGGCACTGCAAAACCTTAAAGGCAGTTTTGACAACCTTTCAGCCGATGACCGGGCCCTGGTAAGAATTTTACAACGGGAATATGACAAGAACACAAAGCTGCCGGAACAGTTTGTTGCTGATTTTGCCAAGTTAACCTCCGAAGCGCTGCCTGTCTGGATTGAAGCGAGAAAGCGGAACGATTTTGACAAATTTCTGCCCCAACTGGAAAAAGTAATAACCATGTGCAGGCGCAAAGCAGATTACCTGGGCTATGATGAGCACCCGTATGATGCCCTGCTTGACCTGTATGAGGAAGGACTTACAACAGGTGCACTGGATGCTCTCTTTGGCAGCCTGCAGACAGAGGTCATGGCAATCCTGCAACAAAAGGTTTCTGGGCAGAAAAATATTCCCCAACGACTTGCTATCAAACCCATGCAGTTGCAGGACCAGATCCGTTTTTCTGAAAGGCTGCTGGCGGAAATCGGCTATGACTTCAATCACGGCAGGCAGGATGTTTCAGCCCATCCCTTTACTACGAGCCTTGGCCATAATGACCGCAGGGTAACCAACCGTTTCCGGGCCGACTCTTTAGAGTTTATTTTCAGCGCCCTGCACGAGGGCGGCCATGCCCTCTACGAACAGAATATCTCGGACAGGTATGCCGATACTCCTATAGATGAGGGCGTCTCCCTGGGCATCCACGAATCGCAATCCCGTCTCTGGGAAAATATCATCGGCCGCAGCAGGCCCTTCTGGGAGAGGTATTTTCCCCTGCTGCAGGAATATTTGCCTGGCCAGTTTCAAACAATGTCAATGGATGATTTTGTCGGCCATATTAACCGGGTGCACCCGGGGATGATCCGGGTGGAAGCCGATGAGGTAAGCTATACCCTGCATATTCTCATTCGCTTTAAACTGGAAAAGGGATTAATCGCGGGCACGATTTCAGCCCGGGATCTGCCCGCATTATGGAACGAAAAATACCATGACTATCTTGGGGTAAAGGTTGACTCGGATGCCAACGGGGTGCTGCAGGACATCCATTGGGCCCATGGCAGTTTCGGCTACTTTCCAACCTATACCATCGGCAATCTGGCGGCGGCCCAGATCTGGCAAACCTATTGTGCCTTTGATCCCCGGTGGAAACAAACCCTGCAGGATGGCAGGCTGGCCAATATAAGAAAATGGCTGACCGATAATATTTACAGCCACGGGGCCCTCTATCCCCCGGTGGAGTTGCTGCAGAAAATCTGCGGCCACAAGCTCGACAGCAGCTATTTTATCGAATATCTCAAGAACAAACCGGAGTTTGCCGGATGATCCTACCCATTGACCAGGCTGCAACAATCCGCAAGATGCTCAGGGAGTCAAAGACAATTGCCGTAGCCGGCCTTTCCCCTAAACCGCATCGTCCCAGTCACCAGGTGGCGCAGTATCTTCTTGCCTCCGGCTATACCATAATCCCGGTCAACCCCGGGCAGGATACAATCCTCGGGCTTCCATGTTATCCAAACCTGCGGGCCATTCCCATACCTGTGGATATGGTGGATATTTTCCGGCGCCCTGAGGCGGTAATGCCCATAGTGGAGGATGCCATCGCCATTGGGGCCAAATTCATCTGGATGCAGCAAGGAATTGTCAACCCGGAGGCAGCGGCAAAGGCTGAAGCGGCCGGACTTGCCGTGGTCATGGACCGCTGCACCAAGATCGACCACATGAACCTGCTGTGAAACATTTCAGATGTATCCTGCGCACCACGGATCCATTGCTGCAACGATTCGATACACTGCAGCAGCAGGGAAAAACCTAGTAGACAACAAACATGCCGATATAAATACAGCCCAGAAGTATTATGGGCAGATAGCGGAGTCGCCTGTAACGCAACCTGCCCCCTTCCTCTTGCTGGTGATTCTTTATAAGCGCCCGCAAAAAGCCCATTGAAACTAGAATGCCGAACAGGAGCAACAGGACCTGCCAGGGTTTTATAGAGTTCGGTTGATAGGCGAAATCCCAATACTCCAAAGCAAAGCCGAACTGCCGGCCCAGGGTCGGCAGAAAATGCCCCAGGCGGGTTAAGAGCGGCTTGAGCTGATAAACAATTTCAAAGACGAAAGCCAGTGGAATTATGGCATGGATAAAGAGGTTTCCCTTTTTAAGGTTACTGTTCTTAAGCCTGCTGAAGGCTACAGTTCCGGAGATGCGAGTATAGGCAAATGCAATGACAGTGGCAGCTGACAACAGAATACCGTAAAGGGCCCAGGGCGTTTTTATACCTGCGCCCAAGTCATGTCCAAACGAAGTGTGGATGAATCCTCGAAAGAGCTGGGTTCCCAGGATCACAGGCACAAAAACCGATGTTAGCCTGTCAGTCTTCAGACCCGCCCAGAGTTCATGGCCCGGTATACGGAGATTAACGGCAGGGGAATCGTTCGGGCATGCTTTAATGCAGTTGCCGCAGAGAATACAGTTATGATTGGAGTGTAACGAGAAAGGCCCCTCATACATGGGACAAAAAGGAGTATCGTCCTCGCCCGTATAGCAACTGTTGTTTTTGCAGGTACTGTAGCAAATACTGCTGTTGGAGCGTAATTCAACCGTTGCGCACCCGGAGTATACACCCCCCAGCCCACCCAGGGGACAGAGGTAGCGGCACCAGGCCCTGCGTTCGAATAATATGCCGGATAATATGGCAAAAAGAGCAATAGCGAGCAGCAGATAGCCGGTGGCCTTTGGAGAATAAGGCATCAACGTTACCGTTTCGGCCCAGATGACAGCAGCAAGTCCGGCTGCGCTGAAATAAACACCGTAATCATGGATAAAAGCCGGGACCTTCAGTTTCCATTTGCCGATCCGGTTCAGGAGATCATTGACGCCACCCATCGGGCAGGCTGCGCACCAGATCCGGGCCCCGAAAAACCAGCTGATTACCAGCAGAGGCTCCCACATGCCCCAGACCAGGATAAGGGCTATATTCTTGTCCGCTGCCTGGTTGCCTGTAAATGCCAGGATTAATATCAAGGTAAAGACAACTGCCGTGAAAGCCTGCAGCCCGAAAGGGTAGACCGGGCTTTTGAATATTTTCTTGATCCTGTCAAACTGGAATAGATTGATGGTATACTTGCCCTCGGGCGGAGTCATGCCGATAAAAATATCGTCCGGCATCAGATAATCACCATGCGCCAGGATGATTGCCCTGCGGATAACAATCTGCAGTTCATCCATGTTGCCGGGCCAATCGTACTCCATGATCCTCTGATAGGCTTCCGGCGACAGGCCCTTTATCAGCTTGCGCCCGGGTGTCTTGAAGCACTCCATTATGATGATGAAATCAACCAGGAGACGCAGATCACCTTTACGTTTTCTCAAGGGGGGCACTTTCATCACATTTGCCTGCAGCAGCTCCAGGAGGTCATGATTGAATTTCCCCTGTGCACTCAGATTTCCAAGGTTTTCAGAGGTCGTGGCAATGATCCTGGCTTTTGAACTGATGGTTTCCCGGCCGCCAACGGGCATGAATGTACCACTGCGCAAATACTGCAGGAGCTTTTCCTGGACGCCCGGGCTCAATTTTTCCACATTTTTTATAACGATGCATCCCTGGCTGCATATCTGCAGCAGCCCCAGCCCGCCATGCTTTAACAGTGGGAAAGACGTATCCTCGCTTCCGAAAAGAATACCGCTTTGTGCCAATTCCATTTGCAGCCCAGACGTATCCTCTCCGAGTAAGCCCCCATAGCCTTCAAGGGCAATGTCGTCTGCATCCATGGAAAGAAAGGGGGTGCCGGAGTCGGGGCTGTTCTTATGAATATTGCCGGCGACAACCTCTCCTTCAGTGCCGGGTTCCCCGGTTATCAAAACGGGTAAACCGTTTTGTGCCGCCCCATCTATTTTTTCCCGCAACCGCTTGATTACCATTGACTGGCCTATCAGCTCAGGCAGATAGGGCTCCTCCTGCTGTGAGACAAATTGCTGGTAAGCCCATTCCTTTTCACCGGCTCTGGCAATTTCCGCATCTCTTTGCAGCAAGCGGTTGGCAAAACCTTTGATGAAAATCATGGAAATTTCAGACCGGGTGCAAAGATGGAAAAAATTCTTCTTTGACAGGACAAGAAAGCTGGTGGGTACAGTGGTTTTTGTTGCGTACTTGTGCGGTTCACCGGTCAACAGGGAAGTCTCACCGAAGCATTCACCTTTCCTGAACTCGGTGAACGTATTTTCAATTCCTTCTGATGAGACGGTATAGCCTTTGACATTTCCCGAAATTACTATGAAAAATGAATCTGTCCGTTCCCCGGTGTTGAATACGACAGAGCCAGCCGGTAATATTTTTTGTTCGGCCAGCGAAAGAATTTCTGCGATTGCCTCTTTGGAGATATCTTTAAAAAGCGGGGCCCGGGAAATTATGTCATTGTGTTTTAGGGCAAGGGCCCTGTCCAGGTCCTGTCGGGCAAGGCCATAAGATCCGGTGAGAATGGAGCCAAGCGGTCTATAAACACTATTCTCCTTGAGTTTAAGCTGCTCTTCTAAAGCACTGCCCAGGGTTGCTGCATCGCAAAGATTATTTTCAATGAGATATTCACCAATCTTTTTCATTCTGTTCCCTGATTGCATGGACCGCATGACAATACAATTGTCTTTGCAGCAGTGTTAAAGTCTTTCTCCTTGAAATATATTGACTGATTCATGCTGCACGCTTCCGCCAGAGTCGGCATGGGGAAGAGATCAATAACCATAAGTAATTGTTACCAAATATACTCTATTGTTGCCCCGAGAATCAAGTGCTACAATGTGACCGATAACCCGGCCTGAAATTACAGGGTATATTAACAAGACAAAGGGATTGATCAGGGACAGACTGCAGAGAGATACTGAAAACAACCAATTATTTTTTGGTGCTGCTCTTTTTGAAACGCTTGTCAAAGCGTTCCTGCTCACTGTAGATGCAGCCGCAGTATGACTGGCGGTAAAGACCCATTTCTTTTGATCTGTCTATACCCTGGTGCCAGCCTTCGCGGAAATCGTGATAGTAGAAGGGGATGTTGTGCATTTCCGCAAGCTTTTCCGCCCTGGACCTGATCAGGTTGTGATTCTGGTAGCGGCTGTACAGCAGCGTCGTGGAAAATGCCTCGGCGCCAATCTTTTTGGCCTGCGCAACCGCCTCTTGTAAGCGCATTTCATAGCAGAGGCCGCAGCGCTTGTCCTCGTTGAATACCACCTGGCGCAGGTAGTCACGCAGGCCATACTCCCTGTCGTACTCTACCGGCAGGTTCAGCCTGGATGCAAGCTGCTCCACGGCCGCAAGCCTTTTTTTGAATTCCCGGTATGGGTGAATGTTGGGGTTATGGAAATAGCCGTGCACCCTGATCCCCTCGTCTTGCAATACCTCCAGGGGATACACGGCACAGGGCCCGCAGCAGATGTGAAGTAGAACAGTCATATTACAATTTAAAAATCCCGTTTTTGCCTTATCTGCTAATCATTTCAGAAGTAATTGTCAGCCATAAAGCAACTGAAATCTCTCCCAGAAATCGGGGAATGACTTGGCCACGCATTCCTCGCCAAGAACTTTGACACCCGGTACCGCCAGTCCGGCCACGGCAAAACTCATGGCAATGCGGTGGTCATTATGGGTTTCAATCTCAGCACCATGCATGGGGGCTTCAGGATCTTTGCCTTCGATAATCAAAGTGTCCTCCAGCTCCCTGACCCTGGCTCCCATTTTGGCTAGCTCGACAGCCATGACATGCAGCCGGTCGCACTCCTTAATACGCAGGTGGGCAATATTTGTTATCGTTGTCCTGCCTCTGGCCCGGGAAGCGACAACAGCAAGGGTCGGCACCACATCGGGCATATCACCCATATCAACGGTGATGCCCTTGAGCTCATCCGGGCCGCTCACCGTCAGACCGGTTCCGGTTTTGTTCACCTGGCAGCCCATGCGGGCCAGCAGGGCCACAAAGGCAGCATCCCCCTGCAGGGAAGGGACAGGAACATTCGGCACTGTCACTTCACCGCCGGTAACCGCGGCGGCGGCATAAAAATAGGAAGCATTGGAAGCATCACCCTCAATGGCATATTCCATGGCATTATATTGCCCCTGCGGGATCTTATAGCTGCGCATGGCTTCATCTGCATCCACCCTGATACCGAAAGCTTCCATGACCGCCAGGGTCATGATGACATATGGCAGTGACAGAATTTGACCCTCTACGTCAAGTTCAGCCTCTTTGCCGGCATATGGCCCGACCAGGAGAAGCGATGAGAGATACTGGCTGCTTTTGCCCTCCGGCAGGACAGTTTTTCCGCCGGACAAGCCGTTAGCCTTTATGCGCAGGGGCGGACAACCGTTATTGTTGACACTGACAATATCAACCCCCCAGCCTTG
>JAWVYE010000014.1:0-11868 GCA_033722905.1 Desulfobulbales bacterium | reverse complement strand
TACCGCTTCATGCTGTGACGGGTTAAGGTCAAGCCGGGTATGCGTTGTTGTGCCGCTGGAATCACGCTTATCCTGCCCTGAAAGAGGATTTTCCGTAAAAAAACCCTTTTGCATGGCCGTTACCCTGATACTGACATTATTGTTGAACGCATAAAAACCCTCGCTTAATTCAAAAACCAAAAATATTATTTTTATTCCGGCTACTTGATTGCATCAAAAACGCAGAAAGAGTATATTCTCTCACCAAGTTAAGTATCATAATAACCACTGTTAATGTATTTCGGCCTGAGAATCATGCAACAGAATTATAATAATGTAAAAGGTATCTTCACAGAAGAAGTCTTAAGCGAGCTTATGCCCCCGCAACGTTCTGACGAATTCTTCGAGGCCCTTTACGGTGACGCGGCAGAGGGGGCATACGATATCAGCCTGGCCTTTGATAATTATGATCCTGAAAAAAAAGTTCTGTCACTGATGCTGAAGCTCAGGGAGAGGCCGGAAAAATGCCTGGCCTGCAACCTTACCTACGGACTGCCGGAGGTCTTTGCCCGGCATCCCCTGATCAACATAGAGGGTATGGTCCGGAAGATTGAAACGCTTCTGGGTGGAGCGGCAAAATGCCTTGACTGGGAACTGGGCCGGACCCGGACACCGGCTGCAAATCTCCACACCATACCGCTAATCATCCGCCTGGCATAATTTACCCGGCGCTGAGCATTTTTTTCAGTTTCAATTGATAATTTAATATTCAATATCACGCGGCCTCACTCCTCATCAGCAACCTGCACTCTGACCAGCCCCCGCACCGAATTGCCGACATAAAGCGCATCCGCCTCCTTGACATCCTTTCCGGTAAACGTTTTCTCCACAACAGTATCGGGATACTGCTGCAGCAGGTATTTTCTCAGCACTCCGGGCAGCAGGCCGCAGGAAACAGGCGGCGTCATGAGCTTGGCATCTTTTTGCAGAAAGATATTTGTGTAGCTGCCCTCGGTAACCTCCCCCTTCTCGTTCACAAAAAGGACCTCGTAATACCCTTTTTTATCAACAAGTCTGCTGCGTTCATCATCATATATCTGCCGCAGGGTGGTTTTGTGATAGAGGTGCGGGGAGGTTGAATCCGTATTCCTGGGGGAAAATACTACCTTGGCATCTTCTTTACCAGCCTGCCGCTGCATGATTTTTACCGGATCAGCCTCAGGCAGCGAAGTGACCTGCAGTCCGGAGTGCGTTATTGCAGACTCCCCCTCTTTTGTAAGAGTAAGCCGCACCCGCCTGCAACTCTGCGGCGAACCGCTGCTGAACCTCCGGGCTGCCTGCTCCAGCCCGGCCCTGATATTTTCAAGGGCCAAGGGAAAAAAGAAATAATGCGCTGACTCGGCCAGCCTCTCAAGGTGCAGGTCCAGGAGCCAATATCCGGACACAGGATGCCAGAGCATGGTTTCTATGAGCTTGAAATCCGGGGCCGGCGTGGTCAGGAACCTTCCTTTCAGAATACACTCCTCCCATTCATCCTTTGGGTTGGAGTCCCAGACTATACCTGAGCCGATTCCCATTTCCCCTTCATTGCCCCGGATGACAACGGTGCGAATCGGCACATTAAAGACCGCATCCCCATCCGGGGCCAGGAACCCTATGGCCCCGGTATAGACTCCGCGGTCAGCAGCTTCCAACTCCCGGATAATTTCCATGGTCCTGATTTTGGGGGCTCCGGTCACCGAACCACAGGGGTAAAGTGCCCTGAACATATCAGCCAATGACACCGGAAGCTCCACTTTACCTTCTATGTTTGAAGTCATCTGGTGCAGGGTTTCATAGGTTTCCACATTGAAGAGAGACTGCACCGTCACACCCCCCATGCGGCTGAGGCGCCCGAGATCGTTGCGCAGCAGGTCAACGATCATGACATTCTCGCTGCGGTTTTTGATATCATGGTGCAGGGAATCGGCAAATGCCCTGTCCTCTGCAATAGTACGGCCCCTTTGCATGGTGCCCTTCATGGGGCGGACATTGATCCTGCTCCCGTGTTTTCTGAAAAAAAGTTCAGGGGAAAGCGTCAGAATCGCCCAGTCTCCCGACCTTATCAGGCCGCCGTATGAAACACTTTGATTTCGGCGCAGACTGTTATAGAAATCAAAGACGGAGCCGCTAAAATCAAAGAGAAGCTTGAGGGTATAATTCACCTGGTAGGTATCACCGGCGCCGATGTAGGATTTTATCCGCTGAATTGCCTTGAGATATTCTTCCCTGTGCAGGTTCAAGCGCAGGTTGTCGATACTGTAGGCCGGCCCGGATTCCGGCATGTTTCCGGTCGGCCACGGGCCTGCCCCGGAAAATGAATTTTCCCGATGATCATAGATATGGGGTGTCCTGAACACACCCAGATCGGCCAGCGGCAGGAAACTTTCCGTATTACGCCCCGCAGGACGCGGCTTGAATGATTTTGCCAGGATCGGCTCAAGGAGGTAGCCGAACTCGTAGCTTAAATACCCGGCCAGAAAATATCCCTGGGCCAGCTTCTCCTCCGCCCTGCTGAAAAAATTTGCCGGGTCATCAGTAAGGTTGCAGACCAGCCTTGTCACAGGGTCCAGGAAAAGATAGGACAGGTGGTTTTCAGGGGTCACCCGTATCGACTCAAAAAAGGCAAAGGAATCATTGCCGCAAAGGCCGGCAAACAGTGACGAAAGCGTTTTATCTGAAAAGGGCCTGGGTATATTCATTGGTTGCGCCGAGCTGTGAAAAAATAAGTCAAAACCGATTACTGTTTATGATGAGATGCTACCCATTACAGTGGCAAAATTCAACGGCTAAAAACCCGCGATTTCCGTTAAGGTAGCTTGCACCAGCATATCAGATGCTCTGCCGGTCCGGTATCCGGTTCATGCCGACCAGCCGTAAAAAAACCTGACACATACTGATCACTTTTTTCGCCACCGTTATTATCCTATTGGGGCCATTATTTTTTTCAAACCGGAGAAATTTACTGGCATTTCATAGTATTTTCGGTATATATTTTTGGTTTCTTTTTTTCAAGTAAGTGTTTTCCCGTAAAAGGAACACTCGAGTAATGCCCAAATAACAGAAAATAATAAGCAGAAAATTTAATCAGCCAATTAAAAAAAGAGGAGTATCACATGTCACGGAAAATGGTAACCATTGACGGCAATCAGGCCTGTACCCACGTCGCCTATGCCACCAGCGAAATTATCACGATCTATCCAATCACCCCGTCATCTCCCATGGCAGCCGAGGCCGATGCCAAGGCTACAGCCGGTCAGAAAAACATCTGGGGCTCTGTACCCGCGGTAACCCAGATGCAGTCCGAAGGCGGTGTTGCAGGTTCCCTGCACGGCGCCCTGACGACAGGCGCCCTTTGCACTACCTTTACCGCCTCCCAGGGCCTTTTTCTGATGATGCCAAATATGTATAAGCTGGCCGGTGAGTTAACCCCGACGGTCTTCCACATTACAGCCCGCTCCGTTGCCTGCCAGGGCCTTTCAATCTTCGGCGACCATGGTGACGTCATGG
This sequence comes from Desulfobulbales bacterium, assembly GCA_033722905.1. Lineage (GTDB taxonomy): Bacteria > Desulfobacterota > Desulfobulbia > Desulfobulbales > BM004 > BM004. The sequence continues at coordinate 8,340 of JAWVYE010000014.1, read as the reverse complement.
GCGTGCGCCAGACCGGCTGGGGTATGCTCTGTTCCCAGAACGTCCAGGAATGTCAGGACATGGCGCTGATCGCCACCCAGGCTTCCCTGAAATCCAGGGTTCCCTTTATGCACTTCTTTGACGGCTTCCGGACCTCTCACGAGATCCAGAAGGTTGAGCAGCTGAGCGAAGATGATATGCGCGAGATCATCGATGAGGATCTGGTTATTGCCCACCGCCAGCGGGGTCTCACCCCCGACCGTCCGATGATGCGCGGTACGGCCCAGAACCCGGATGTTTATTTTACCGGGCGTGAGACGGTCAACAAGTATTACGCGGCCATTCCCGGAATCGTCCAGGAGACGATGGATAAATTTGCCGCCCTGACGGGCCGCCAGTACCATCTCTTTGATTATTTCGGTGATCCTGAAGCCGAAGATATCATAGTCATGATGGGCTCCGGTGCCGAAACGGTTGCCGCGACCGCCGAGTACCTCATCGCCCAGGGCAGAAAAGTGGGACTGCTCATTGTCCGCCTGTTCCGGCCTTTTGATCTCAAAGCCATGGTCAATGCCATGCCTGCAACCGTCCAGCGCATCACCGTGCTTGACAGGACCAAGGAGCCGGGTTCGGCAGGCGAGCCGCTGTATCTCGATGTCCGTGCCGCTGTCGGCGAAGCTGTGGAATCCTCCATCGTCAACCTGCAGCCCATGATCCTCTCAGGCCGCTACGGCCTCGGTTCCGCCGAGTTCACCCCGGGTATGGTCAAGGCGGTCTATGACAACATGGCCTCCTGGTCTCCGAAAAACCACTTCTGTGTCGGGCCGGATGATGACGTTGCCTTTACCAGCCTGGACTATGACAAAACTTACAATATAGAAGGCGATGATGTATACCGCGCCATGTTTTTCGGTCTCGGTGCAGACGGCACGGTCGGCGCCAACAAAAATACCATCAAGATCATCGGTACAGAGACCGACAACAGTGCCCAGGGCTACTTTGTCTATGACTCCAAAAAATCCGGCTCCATCACCACGAGCCACCTGCGTTTCGGCAAGAATCAGATTGTTGCTCCCTACCTTATTAATAAGGCGAGTTTTGTTGCCTGCCATAACTTCACCTTCCTTGACAAATATGACATGCTGTCCAACCTCGAGGAAGGCGGCACCTTTCTGCTGACCACCACTTTCAAGAAGACCCAGGTCTGGAAGCAGCTGCCTGCCGAAGTTCAGAAACAGCTTATTGCCAAGAAGGCCAAGTTTTATATCATTGACGCCATCAAGCTGGCAGAGGCTATCGGCCTCGGGGCCCGCATCAATATGATCATGCAGACCGCCTTCTTCCTTATTTCCGGCATCCTGACCCAGAAACAGGCAATCAAGGCGATCAAGGACGCAATCAAGAAAACCTACGGCAAGAAAGGCGACAATGTCGTTAAGATGAATTACGCTGCTGTTGATACGGCCGTAAAAAATATAGTTGAGGTGAAAATTCCCAAGACTGTCAGCGGCCATGAAAAACCTGCCACAGTGCCTGCTGATGCTCCTGACTTTGTCAAGGAAGTAACTGCCAAGATGATCCAGGGCAAAGGTGAGGAAATCAAGGTATCGCAGATGCCTGCCGATGGAACCTGGCCAACCGGCACAACCCAGTATGAAAAACGGAACATCGCAGTGCATGTCCCGGTATGGAAACCTGAAAACTGCATTCAGTGCGGCCGCTGCTCTCTGGTCTGCCCGCATGCGGCAATCAGGATGAAGATCGTCAAGAGCACTGACCTAAAAAAGGCTCCCAAGGCTTTCAAGACTGCTGCTGGCGTGGGCAAGCAGTTCAAAGGACGCAAGGCCATTGTCCAGGTATTTACCGAAGACTGCTGCGGCTGCACCCTCTGTGTCTATGAATGCCCGGCCAAGAAGAAGGCCCTGGAGATGACAACCAATAACGAAAAAATCCGCAAACAGGAAGCCGCAAATGTCAAATACTTCCTGCAGCTTCCTGAAGTCGCCTACAGCGAAATCGATCCTTCCACCATCAAGGGCAGCCAGCTCCTTAAACCGCTCTTCGAGTTCTCCGGCGCTTGTGCCGGCTGCGGCGAGACACCGTATATAAAACTGGCCACCCAGATGTTCGGCGACCGCATGTTGATCGCCAATGCCACCGGCTGCTCCTCCATATACGGCGGCAACCTGCCAACCACGCCGTACGCCAAAAGAGCTGACGGCCGCGGTCCGGTCTGGGCCAACTCTTTGTTCGAGGATAATGCCGAATTCGGTCTGGGCATGCGCAATACGGTAAACAAGCTGGCTTCCCAGGCAGTAGAACTATTGGAAACAGCGGCAGCTGAAAAGATCATCACCAAAAAGGCCGCTAAAGAGCTGACCAATGCATCCCAGAATACCCAGGAAGAGATAGAGGCCCAGCGAGAAAGAGTTGCTGCTCTGAAAGATGTCCTGGCAGACAGTGATTCTGTGATTGCCAAGCGTCTTTTCCATGTTGCCGACTACCTGGTCAAAAAATCCTGCTGGATCATCGGTGGTGACGGCTGGGCTTACGATATAGGCTACGGCGGCCTTGACCACGTTCTGGCCTCCGGTGAGAATGTCAATGTCCTTATCCTTGACACCGAGGTCTACTCAAACACGGGCGGCCAGATGTCCAAGTCAACGCCAAGGGCTGCCACAGCCCAGTTTGCAGCCGGCGGCAAAAAAATGCCCAAGAAGGATATCGGCATGATCTTTTCGACCTACGGCAATGTCTATGTTGCCAAGGTGGCAATCGGCGCCAATCCAACCCAGGCCGTCAAGGCATTTGCCGAAGCAGAGGCCTATGATGGGCCAAGCCTGATTATTGCTTATGCCCATTGCATCAACCACGGCCTTAATCTGGCCAAGGGTCTTGAGCAGCAGAAAAAAGCAGTGGCCTGCGGTCATTGGCCTCTGTACCGCTTCAACCCGGAACTGGAAGAAAAAGGCAAGAACCCGCTGCATATTGACAGTAAGGCTCCTTCAATTCCGTTTGCAGATTATGCCTTGAATGAAAACCGTTACCGGATGCTGAAGATGATGAACCCGGCCCATGCTGACGAACTCATGGCCATGTCTCAGAAAGATGTTGAAAAAGCCTGGAAATTTCTTACCGGCCGTGCCGCATCACTTGAGCCGGAAAAATAACTATACATTGTCTTAGCAAAAAAAAGAGGGCGGCAGGAAATCCAGCCGCCCTCTTTTTTTATATAGAGAATAAACTATCAGTTTGATTGCGCCTCTTTTGCCTTGGCCCATTCTTCCTTGATTTCCTGCAAATCCGCCTCGGCACGCTCTTCCATGGTCTTGCCTTTTTCCTTCTGCTCCTGTTTAATGGCTGCCACTTTTGCCTTGAGAACATCCTGCTTAATCTTGACGTCCTGGGTTCCAAAAAGCATTGATGCAAGAACCTTGTATGAGAAAAGAAGCAGCTCAACATCATCCTCTTTGATCTTGGCAAGGGTTTCCTTGTCCACTTCGTAAGTTTTAAGGAATGAACTTTCAAACACAAAACTGCGGAACTGGTCAAGGTCGGTGGAGGCCATAAAGAACATCCTCTTGGCCTGTTCGCTTAGGGTTGCCTGGTGGCCAAATGATTTTCTCCGCATGACAATTTCCATCCAGCCCTTGTTCATTTCGTCGCGGACGTTGACACCCTGGTCTTCCCGCCACTCCCTGACGGTCCAGGTCTTGTCCTCTTCAAACCCCCTGCAGTGCGGTTCCTTGATCACAAAATAAAATTCCTCCGAACTTTGTCCCTCCTGGGCGCCTTCATGAAAATTTGCCATGCCGACAGGGTAGTAGCGGCAGGCCGAAGGACGGTCCGAATAGATCATGCATCCTTCGGTTCTGGATTTGATAAAAGGACACCTGCCCTCTTCCGTCAACTTGATGGCCACACCGGGAAAATCGGTCTTTTCCAGGTAGACCGGTTCAGTATAGACATGCAGAAACTCCGGAGCTTCCATATCCAGGCGCTTACGCATCTGCAAAATATCATAGGGAGTCAAGACAATCTTGATATTGCCGCAGCATTCTGTAAAACAGGAGACACCCGGGTGGCAGCGGAACTTAATCTTGCTGTCAAGCGTGTATTTCGCCGGCAGGATGTTGCTGGGATTTTTTTCTTTGCCAAAAGGTGTTTTTTCTTTGCCGAATAGCGTCTTTTCTTTCATCATTCCTTCCCTGCTTCTCTGTAAAAATTTATTGCTTCACAAGCTAAAGTATTCGTTTAATACCGAATGGCTGCTGATATCAGTTCAAAATATCTCCAATATTGAATACGTCTTCAGCATAACATTTCATACTAATCATCCATTACCTATATTGTCAATTGCAATGTCCGGTAAAAAAATGCATGTACCCTGAAAATAAAATTTTTCCTCTTCCTTGCCATCATTCAAATCACTACTTATCATATTCCTTGAGAATGATTTCCAGAAGCAATTCATTCTTAAAAAAATAAAGCTTTTACATTATTATTAACTGGAGGGCGCTACATTGAAATTTCTACCTGATTCGATTGATATTTCAAAGGTTCAGACCCTGCTCTACCATTTTCCTGACGGCAAAGTCCTGAAACTTGAAGTAAAAGATTTTGAACAGCTTGCCACCCTGGAGTTTGAACTTGGCAGGTTTTGCGATACCTCGGCTATTAACGGTATTCTCCACTTTTATCCACGGGGAAATTCCTGATCCTGCCCAAGAGATCTGCTGAATTTGTTGCAGCCTCACCCCTGCAGAAACATATTTTTTTGCTGTTTATCTGTCTTCTGTACGTCAATATGTTGTTGCCTTGAAAGTATCTGATTAAATTGCATTGTGCATCCGCCTTTTTTTCACTATTACAAATAGATAATGAAAAACTCCGGGATAGACACAACTGTTGACGGCCATATCCATACCAATTTATGTAATCACGCCCGTGGTGAGATGGAGGAATACGTCCAAGCGGCCATCGAGCGGGGGCTGCGCAAAATAATTTTCCTCGAACATTTGGAAGTCGGCATACAGTATTTTGAATCCACCTGGCTCACTGACGCTGATTTTGATTTCTATCATGCTGAGGGAAAACGTTTGCAGCAGAAATACAGGGGGATGATTGATATCGGCCTGGGTGTGGAAGTCGGCTACAATCCCCGCCACCTTGAAGTTATCCGCCAAAAACTGGCATTACATTCCTGGGACAGGGTTGGCATTTCCTATCACTTCCTCGAGACCGATGCCGGTCATCTCAATATGGTAAGCAGTAAAAAGGTTAATGTGGATGCGCTTGATCAGTACGGTATTGATGAGACCATCTTCAGGTATTATAACGGCCTGCGGGAAGCAGTTCATAAACTTCCGGGCCAGGTGCTCTGCCATATTGACGCCGTCCTGCGCCATCACCCTGAAGCCAAACCGACTCCTGCACATTTAAAGCTGATTGACAGGCTTCTCGATGCGGTTGCGCACCGGAAAATGGCCATTGAGGTCAACACCTCAGGCTACAAGATAAAAAACGAGCCCTATCCCGCAAAGATGATTCTGAAAAAAGCACTGGAAAGGGATATTTCTCTGGTGGCAGGTTCTGACGCCCATCGTCCGGAGGATGTAGGACAGCATTTCGGCAGATTGGCGGAGTTACTGGAATCACTTTAACAGGCAGAGGTCTGACTACCCTGACAAACGCCCACCAAGCCCCCGGCTGAGGTCATTTCATAACCCTGGCCTGCCTTTTGCTGCCTGAAGGAAGCTAAAACCGTAAACTTGCCCCTTAATAGGAAATTCCAAGCATATCATCCTTGAGGCCCACATCTGCAGGTTCTGGCCCCAACCAGATCTTCAGCAGCGCCTGATTGAAATCAGCGCCGGCAACTGAGCCCTTGAGGGTATCATTATGCCACACCCGTGTTCCTTCACCCGGCAGATAGTCAAGCCTGATCTCGTCCCCTTTGCGAACCGTGGTAAAAAAAGAGTTGAACCGGTTGATGCGCTCCTGCAGTCTGCCGAGTTCCTCAGTTGAATTATTGCCTGTAAAACCTTCATTCCAGGCTTTCACCAACTTTTCAGGGCTCAGCTCTTTATAGAGAAAGTTCATGGCAATGCGTTTGGCACCCGGATCGGCCAGCACCTGTTCAACGGTAGTCCGTTTTCTGGTCAAATATAGGGAGCCGACATAAACTTTTATAAAAAACCTTTTCCGGATGCCGGCACCGTTCAAAACAAGTTCATTATCTTCAATGGTCACTGTCGGCGGGATATCGACCCCGGCTATTTCCCGGGCGGCAACCGGCTGCACCGCAAGCATCAGGATATAAGCCAGGCAGAAAAAAACAGCCTGAGCAGCACAAATCAGTTCAAATCTTTTTTTCATATTTTTCCCCTGTTCTTTCTGCTGCCACCATTTCATAATAATCATTTCCATCCAGGTCATTAATAACAACCGCTGGAAAATTTTCCACCTCAAAGCGAAACAGCGCTTCAGGGCCGGCATCCTCGAATGCAACCACCGCACTGCTGGTTATGGATTTTGACAGCAGTGCACCGGCTCCCCCAACCGTCGCCAGGTAGACAGCCCCGTGTTTTTTCATGGACTCCCTAACAACCATGGAACGGGCCCCCTTGCCCAGGGTGCCCTTCAACCCCAGTTCCAGAAGTCTGGGGGTATAGGCGTCCATCCTGTAGCTGGTGGTGGGCCCGGCCGCACCAATAACCTGGCCCTTTTTCGCCGGGCTGGGGCCGACATAGTAAAGAAGCTGACCCTGCAGGTCAACCGGCAGATCCCTGCCTTCATCCAACAGGGCGATAAGCCTTCGATGCGTCTGATCCCTGCCGGTGTAAAGACTGCCGGTCAAGCTTACCAGGTCCCCGGCCTGCAAGGTCCCCAGGATATTGTCCGCAAACGGAATTGTTATTGGCCGCAGATTTTCAAAAAATCCCTTGTCAACTTTGGGTCTTTGCATGTTTATGCACCTAAAATTTCTGCGATTTATGATTAATTTTTTTCAGTTACAACTATTGAAAGCTTAGAATGCCTAACTTTTCTAAAGTTTATTTGCTTGCAAACTAATTATATTCATTCAGTTTTTGATTATAATATATACTTATTTCGCGAATCATGTGCAGAGAAGATGCGCGGAAGAGTCTGTTCCACTATAGTAAAGCTATGTGGAACAGGCGATGACAAAGCAGATTCCTTGCACATGGTTCGTGAGCTTTATAATTCAATTTCTTTGTGCCGATGCGCATGACACTGAATATTCACCGCAACCGGCAGGCTGGCTATGTGAGTGGGATACGTTTCCATATGCACCGCCAGGGCTGTATTCACGCCGCCCCAGCCCATGACACCCTGCCCCTCCCGGTTCAGCCGCTGCAAAATTCTCTCTTCGATCTCTGCTGCCTTTTCATCCGGGTTTGGAGTACCCAAAGGCCGCATAAGTGATTTCTTGGCCAAAAGCGCAGCCTTTTCAAAGGTGCCGCCCAAACCGACGCCGACAACCACCGGTGGACAGGGATTAGAGCCGGCAGCCTTTACCTTCTGAACCACGTAATCCTCTACACCGGAAATGCCGGCCGACGGCGGCAGCATAACCAGGCCGCTCATATTCTCACTGCCGCATCCTTTTGGCAGAAAACCTAGGCGCAGTTTGTCTCCGGCAACCATTTCAATATGGATTACGGCCGGTACATTGGTCCCGGTGTTTTTCCTGGTCACAGGATCACAGACGGACTTTCGCAGATACCCCTCATCATAACCGGCCCGAATCCCCTCCTGAATTGCCTCTTCCAGATTCCCTTCGACATGAACATCCTGGCCGATAGTGACAAAGACCACCCCGATACCGGTATCCTGGCAGACAGGGATCTCCTCACGGCTGGCGATGTTTGCATTGGTCACAAGAATTTCCAGAGCGTTTTTTGCCAGTGGTGATTTTTCACGGTCCCTTGCTGCAAGCAGCTTCTCCAGGATGTCCGGTTCAAGGTCACAGGAGGCGCTAATAGCCAGTTCTTTTACCGCTGCCGTTATTTCGGCACTCTTTATTGTTTTCATAATCTTGATCGTCGGTCTGCTGTTCAGGACACAGTTTTTTTATTTTTCAAGCAGGCTTTGGACATCAAGCTGCATGTTGAAGCTTTGCTTGTCGTCCGGAAAAATTCCCTCTTTGACTTCCCTGTTATAGGCGGCAACCGCTTCCTTTATCTGGGGAGCCAGGTTTATATACTGTTTGACAAAAGATGGTCTGAATTTTTCAAACATGCCGATCATGTCATGGGTTACCAGCACCTGGCCGTCCACATCCGGGCCGGCGCCGATGCCGATGATCGGGACTTTCACTGCCTCGGAAACCAGCTT
>JAWVYE010000013.1:0-12039 GCA_033722905.1 Desulfobulbales bacterium | reverse complement strand
ATCAGCGCCCTGCAGCTCGAAAATGTGAATATTTCCGCCGGGAACATGGGGGTCGGCCGCCGTGACTATAGGATCAGGACGATCGGCGAGTTTACCTCGGAGGAGGATATCGGCGGTGTGGTTCTGAAGTCAACGGGACAGCAGCGCATCCTGCTGGCGGATGTTGCCACGGTGCAGCGTGGTTTTGCCAAACGTTCAGGTGTAGTCATCCATAACGGCCAGGGCGGCATAGCCTGCGGCATCAAGCCGGAACCCGGTGTTAATATTCTTGAGATGACCGACCGGGTCCAGGAGCGGGTAAACTGGCTCAATGCCGAAAAGCTTGCCCCGGAAAAAATCAAGTTTCAGTGGGTTTATGACCAGCGGCGTTATATCAGGGGCGCCATAGATCTTATCCAGATGAACATTCTCTACGGCGGTTTGCTGGCAATCGGGGTTCTCCTTCTCTTTCTGCGCTCAATCCGCTCCACCCTGGTGGTTGCCCTTGCCATACCGACCAGTATAATCGGCACCTTCATGTTCATGGCTGCCATGGGCCGCAACCTCAATGTCATCAGCCTGGCCGGGATCGCTTTTGCCGTGGGCATGCTGGTTGATAATGCCATTGTGGTCATAGAAAATATTGACCGCCACCGGCAGATGGGCAAAACACCCTTTGATGCGGCCTATGACGGCACCCGTGAGGTCTGGGGGGCAATCATCGCCTCCACCCTGACCACAATCGCCGTGTTTCTGCCGGTTGTCTTTATCCAGGAGGAGGCGGGCCAGCTTTTCAGGGATATTGCCATTGCTGTTGTCGCGGCAGTGAGTTTGAGTCTTGTTATTTCCATGACCGTCATCCCCATGTTTTCCTTCAAGCTTTTTTCAGCGGTCAAGACAGCCAGGAGAAAGAAAGGAGCGGTTTCCAGGCTGGGTGAAAAAATATCCGGCATCCTGATGTTTTTTGTCGGCTTTGCCACCAGAAACTGGGCCACAAGGATTGGTACGGTTCTCCTGCTTATATTTCTCGCCATTGGTTCTGTTCTGCTGTTAATGCCCAAAACAGACTATCTGCCGCTCGGCAACCGGAATTTTGTCTTGAGTTTTCTCATTCCGCCGCCGGGACAATCCCTGGAGGAAAGGATTGAGATCGGCGAGCATCTCTTCCGCCTGGCTGAACCCCATATGCAGAAAGAACATGACGGCTTTCCCGGCATCCTCAACATGTTTTATGTGGGCCGTGAATCATTCATGATTTTCGGGGCCATGGCAACGGACTGGGACCGGGCCGCGGACCTGACCCCGTTGTTCGAGCGCTGGATTTTCACCATCCCGGATATGTTCGGCATTGCCAAGCAGGTGGGTATTTTTCAGACCCGCCTGGGCGGCGGCCGCACCATTGATGTGGATATAAGCGGCGACGACCTTGACTCCCTTTTCAAGGCGGCAGGGGTCATGTTCGGTAAATCCCGCCAGCAGCTCAAGGGGTTCGGCGTGCGGCCGGTGCCCTCGGTGGAGATTACCTTTCCGGAAGTGCGCCTCGAGCCGCACCGGGACAGGCTGAAGGCCAACAACATGACGGCCAGGGACCTGGGAGTGGCCCTGGATGTCCTCATGGACGGCCGCAAGGTGGGGGAGTATAAACAGGAAGGCAAAAAGACCATCGATATGGTGCTGAAGACAGCCGATGAATCGATCCTTACGCCGGAGGAGCTTTACAATTCACTGATTACAACCCCGGGCGGCAAGATTGTGCCCGTATCAAGTCTGTCCGAACTTGTCCGGACCACGGGTATGACTCAGATACGGCACCTGGAGCGCAAGCGCACGGTAACCCTGCAGGTGACCCCGCCCAAGGAGATGCCCCTGCAGGAGGCCATGGAGAAGCTGGAGTCGGAAATTGTCAGTCCTGTAAGGGCCATGGGCCTTCTCAAGGGTATTGATATTAATATGAGCGGCGCTGCGGAAAAACTGGTGCAGACCAGGGAAGCGCTGAAGTGGAACTTTATGCTGGCTGCCGTGATTTCCTACCTGCTTATGGCTTCTCTGTTTGGCAACTTTATCTATCCGCTCATTATTATGTTAACCGTTCCCCTGGCCGGGGCCGGCGGTTTCATGGGCTTTACCCTGCTCAATATCTTATCCTCAAAGCCGCAGCCCATGGATATTCTCACCAGGCTCGGCTTTATAATTCTTATCGGAATAGTGGTGAATAACGCCATACTCATTGTGCACCAGGCCCTGAATAATGTCCACAGCGGCATGGAACACCGGCAGGCTGTTCTGGAGTCAACCAGGAGCCGCCTGCGGCCGATTTATATGAGTGCCGCCACCTCTATTTTCGGGATGCTGCCGCTGGTAATATTCCCGGGGTCCGGTTCAGAGCTTTACCGGGGCCTGGGCAGTGTCATTCTCGGCGGCATTGCGGTTTCAACCATTTTTACCGTATTTATCATTCCTTCTATTCTCATTTTCGTAATCCGCATGGAAAAGGTGAAAACGGGGCAAAGCGGCCTGGAATAAGCTATAAATTTTCCCTGTTTAGAGAAAAAAATCCAAGGTGCGCTGCCGCCGGAAATGGCTGCAGCGCACCTTTTTTATTCAGTGCGGCCGCCAAAATAAAATAATGCGAATCTTTCTTTGTGTTTTTTGTTGACAAAGCACCGTCAGAGCGATATGTTCCGGCATTTAATGAATGAGTATTCAATCGTTTTTTGACATAATCCGCAGGTTTTTATTACTGCAGTTTTTTAAAAAAAACGTTTGGTTACGGGAGGTTAAAGGCTAACCTTAGGGGTTAAGGTTATTTAAGAACAATAGATTTGTTAAGGAGGAAACAAAGATGCCAAAACATGATACGCCTTTGTTGGATCAACTGGAAAGTGGTCCCTGGCCGAGTTTTGTCAAAGACATTAAGCGGCAGGCCGAGAAGAATGAAGCATGCTGGGATATTCTCGGACAGTTAGAACTTTCCTACGAAGACAAGATCACCCACTGGAAACACGGCGGCATCGTCGGTGTTTTCGGATATGGTGGTGGTATTGTCGGCCGTTACTCTGATGTACCGAAGAAGTTTCCCGGGGTTGCCCATTTTCATACAGTCCGGGTCAACCAGGTATCAAGTAAATTCTACAGGACGGACTTTCTCCGCCAGATCTGTGATATCTGGGAAAGGCGCGGTTCAGGTATGACCAATATGCACGGTTCCACCGGTGACCTTGTTCTTCTGGGAACCTTCACCGAACAACTCGAGGAGATCTTCTACGAACTGACCCATGATGTTAATGTTGACCTCGGCGGCTCCGGCGGTAACCTGCGTACCCCCTCCTGCTGTCTTGGCAAGGCCCGCTGCGAGTGGAGCTGTTATGACACCCAGGCTGCCTGCTATGACATTACCATGACATACCAGGATGAGCTGCATCGTCCGGCATTCCCCTACAAATTCAAGATTAAATTCTCCGGCTGCCCCAACGACTGTGTTGCCGCCATCGCCCGTTCCGACCTTGCTGTTATCGGCAACTGGAAGGATGACATCCGCATCGACCAGGCTGCTGTCAAAAGCTATATGAACGGTGAATTCCCAGCCAACGGCGGGTCGCACAGCGGCCGTGACTGGGGTCCGTTTGATATTCAGAAAGAGGTTATCGCCCTTTGCCCCACAAACTGCATGTGGATGGAAGGTGATGAACTGAAGATAGACGACGGCGAGTGCACCCGCTGCATGCACTGCATCAACGTAATGCCCCGCGCGCTGCGCCCGGGGGTTGAACAGGGTGCAACCATCCTGATCGGCGCCAAGGCCCCGATCCTTGATGGTGCCCAGATCGCCACCATGATCGTGCCCTTCATTTCCATGACACCCGGTGATGAAGATGACGGTACCGGTGGAAAAACAGGTGGTTTTGAGGAATTAAAAGATGTAATTGAAAAATGCTGGGATTGGTGGATGGAAGAAGGCAAGAACCGTGAGCGTATCGGAGAGTCTATGCAGCGCATCGGTCTGCCCACCTTCCTGCAGATCATGGAAGTTGATCCACTGCCTCAGCATGTCAAAGAGCCGCGCTCTAACCCATACGTCTTCTGGAAAGCTGAAGAGGTACCCGGTGGATTTGAACGTGACCTCGCTGAGTTCCGGAAAAGAAACCCCATGTAATGCTGGTATGCTTAACGGTTCAAAACTTTAATGAATTGATAATTTTTACAGATATTTAAGGAGGTTATATTATGGGTTTTAATCCTGAAAAACCGATGGAAAACAGAATCACCGATATAGGTCCCCCATGGTTTGAGGAACATTTTCCGCCAGTTATCAAAGAGAACTATGGCAAGTGGCTGTACCATGAAATACTGCAGCCCGGCGTCCTCAAACATGTAAGTGAATCAGGCGGTGAGTGCTATACGGTCCGGGTAGGCTGCGCCCGTCTTATCAGTACATCCCTGATCTATGACTACTGTGACATCGCAGACAAGCATTGTGACGGTTACTTGCGCTTCACCACCAGGAACAATGTAGAATTCATGGTGGACAGTGCCGACAAGGTACAGCCCCTGCTTGATGACTGCAACGCCCATGACATGATGCCCGTTGGCGGCACCGGCGCCGGTGTGACAAATATCGTCCACACCCAGGGCTGGGTCCACTGCCATACACCGGCCACCGATGCTTCCGGACCGGTCAAGGCTGTTATGGATGAGCTCTTTGACTACTTCACCAGCATGACCCTGCCGGCCCAGGTACGTATCGCCCTGGCCTGCTGCCTGAACATGTGCGGTGCGGTACATTGCTCTGATATCGCCATTCTCGGTGTGCACAGGAAGCCGCCGCTGATCGACCATGACACCATCACCTCTGTATGTGAGATTCCCCTGGCAGTCGCTGCCTGCCCGCTCGGCGCTATTAAGCCCGCGAAAGGCACCAACAGCGCCGGTGAAGAGGTCAAGAGTGTTTCGGTCAAGGAGGAACGCTGCATGTTCTGCGGCAACTGCTATACCATGTGTCCTTCAATGCCTCTGGCAGATCCCGAAGGCGACGGTATCGCCATCCTGGTCGGCGGCAAGATCTCCAACGCCAGGTCGGCGCCGAAATTCTCCAAGCTGGTTATTCCGTTTCTGCCCAACACCCCGCCGCGCTGGACGGAAACTGTTGCAGCGGTCAAAAATATACTTGAAGTATATGCCAAAGATGCTAAAAAATATGAACGTGTCGGTGAATGGGCCGAACGAATTGGCTGGGAGAAGTTTTTTGAAAAATGCAACATTCCGTTTACGGACAAGAGCATTGACGACTACCGTCTGGCATATGATACCTGGCGGACAACAACCCAGTTCAAGTTCACAAGCCATATTAAATAATTGTACCCAATAAAGGAGTAACAACATGGCTGACAAAGAAGAAACCAAAGCGCAAATTCTTGAATTGCTGACCAAGTCCAAAAAGCCGGCATTATATCTCAAGGACATGCAGAAGAAGGTTGATGCAAAACCCAGAGAAATTAAGAATGCTGCCAATGAACTTGTAAAAGAGCAAAAGGTGATGTTCTGGTCCAGCGGCAGCAGTACCATGTATGCTCTGCCCGACAGGGCCAAAGATGAAGATAAAAGGGGTGTCTAAATACAACCTTTTGCATCATTACAACATGAAGTGATAAAGACAGGGGCTCTGCTGTGCCCCTGTCTTTTTTTATGCAGAATCAATAATTCCGGCGCGGGCAGCAGGCAGCCTGTTGCCATTGACTGGTAGGATATGAACACTGGCCGGGAAATAATCAGGCTGGGGGTCACTGCATCGACAAATTCAATGGCGCTTGCGCTGGGGGAAAAGGGGGCTGCTGCCGGCACTGTTGTGGTGGCTGATTCCCAGACAGGGGGCAGGGGCCGCCTGAACCGCACCTGGCTGTCGCCGCCCGGCACGGGCCTGTACTTTTCCGTCATCCTGCGGCCGCGACTGGCCCCGGAACACCTGCCTAAAATTACCCTGGCAGCGGGCCTGGCGGTCTGCAGGGCCCTGGAAAGTTTATATGGAGTCGCCCCGGGGATAAAATGGCCCAATGACATTTTACTGGCCGGAGGAAAGTTCGCCGGCATTCTGGCAGAGACAGGATCGCTGCAGAATTTGCCCCGGAATCAGCATCCCCTGGTTGTGGTCGGTGTCGGCCTGAATCTCTCAGCGCCCCATGGCGGCTTCCCGGCCGAACTGCAAAAAAAGGCCACCGCCCTCTCCCTCCATACACAACAGACAATAGAACCTGAAGGACTGCTGCAGGCTTGTGTTACCGGTATTGAACAGACGGTGGCTCGCCTGGAAAGCGGTGATTTTGGGGGAATCCTCCATGAGTGGCGGCAGCGCGACGCCATCCGGGACAGGGTTCTTGCCTGGGTCACACCACAAGGCAGCAAAGTCACCGGTGTCTCTCTGGGCCCGGATGCGGACGGTATGCTGCGGGTCAGGGATGATAAGGGTGTGGTGCATACCGTTATATCGGGTGATGTAAAGCTGGTGGGGAAGTGAATACAGGTTTCAAGGAGTCAAGGTTTCGAGGGTTCAAGGGTAAAAATATTGATAATGTAATGCCGTTTCACGCAGTCAGGCAAGTTGTCTGTCAATCATCTGGTTGTTTTGTTACAGATAATCGTCGGCAGTATTATATTTGCCGCCAACGAAAATGAACGTATATAACATCCTGGAATTGTTGCCTTATCAACCATGTAAGTTGTGAGTACTGCTGAACAACCCGGGTTCTATGGCAAAGAAAACTCCTGCAGGGCTGCATAGAGCTCTGGTGCATGCCCCGGCAGCATCTCCCTGATAAGCTGAAAATCATCCTGGTCCTCATCAGCATATACTTCCAGCAGGGAATCGTACATCTCCAAAATCTCGCCAACGTCAAAAGACCGCAAAATCCCGAGCAGATCGTCAACAGGCCCGAGCAATAAGGTGCCCTTGGCCCGGCTTTCAGCCAGCCCGGCAAAAAAACCGGCAACCGCAGCCCGGACTGCAAACTCTGCAAACCAGACCGGTTCAAAAATCCCGTCAAGCCTGTCCAGCCGCATCCTGAGGCTCAGGTTAAGGAGAAAGTGGATGGCCCCGATTATCAGGTCCGCCTCCCCCGGACTGTCAAAGTGCACCAGGGGTTCATACTGCCTGACGGTTATCAGTTTTATCGCGACGGTCCCGGATTCCGCCCTGACAATAAAATCTCCCGCCCCATGATGCCATGGATAGATCTGGCGGAAGGTGTCCTGGCTGTAAAAGCGTGTCAGGATGAAGGCGGCCTGGTAGAGCACTTCATAGCTTTCAGCAGCAGAGAGAAAACGAAAGCCTTTGTCATAATCCCAGAGCTTGATGCCGCGCTCCCCTGTTCCGGGGTCATCACTCAGGTGCCACTCATGATAGCCGTCAAGCCACTGGCCCAGCACCATAAACAGGTCAACGGTGCCATCCTCTTTCTGGACGCTCAGTTCCTGCTGATGATAGACTGCCGGCAGCAGATCAGGTTCGCTTTCCCCAAGCTGCCGCAGAAGGTGGTACTCTTCCTGCAGGGATGCCCTGGCCGAGTCGGACAGGGCGGTGGTGCAGGCAAATTTGATGGTTTCAGCCAGGCCTTTGATCTCGATGCTTGCTATATGGTAGAAGGCCCCGTGTTTTTCAGAGCGGATGCTGATCCCTGATATGGCTGCAGGGTCAAACTCTTTGCTGTATCCGTGTTTCTGCAGGGCAATACGCAGAACCCGGCCGTCCCCGGACAGGATAAAGTGCTGCAGGGCTGCAAAGTAATCCCCGAGAAGAAGGAAGGGGTGCTCCACCTCCGGGCTGATGCGAAACGGCTGCTCCAGGTCCGCGGCGGTCAGTTCAATATCGCCATCGGGCCCGGACAGCAGGAAAAGGATATCCATGGCAGACCATTATCAGTTAACAACCGGCAAGGGCGCAGCCTTCGACCCCGGTGTGTCCGTGTTGCGGCCGCCACCGTCTAGTAGCGGTAATAATCAGGCTTATACGGGCCTGCAATGTTAACACCGATATAATCGGCCTGCTCCTGGCTCAGGGTGGTCAGGTTGGCGCCAATTTTCTTGAGATGCAGCCTGGCGACCATCTCATCAAGGTCCTTGGGCAGCAGGTAAACCTCGTTTTTGTATTTCCCCTGGTTCTGCCACAGTTCGATCTGGGCCAGGACCTGGTTGGAAAACGAGTTGCTCATGACAAAGCTCGGATGGCCCGTGGCGCAGCCAAGATTAACGAGACGCCCCTCTGCCAGGACAATAATGCGTTTATTGTCAGGCTTGTCCCCGCTCGGGGGAAATATAACGTGGTCGACCTGGGGTTTGATATTCTCCCAGGGAAGATCGCGGATGCCGGCGATATCGATTTCAGAGTCAAAATGACCGATGTTGCAGACAATGGCCTGGTCAGGCATCATCTCCATGTGCTGCCTGGTGATCACCTTCAGGTTGCCGGTGCAGGTGATAAAAATATTGCCGCGTGGCGCAGCCTCATCCATGGTGACGACCCTGAAGCCTTCCATGGCGGCCTGCAGGGCACAGATCGGGTCGATCTCCGTTACCCAGACCGTTGCCCCCATGCCGCGCAGGGCCTGGGCGCACCCCTTGCCGACATCGCCATAACCGCAGACAACGGCGATCTTGCCGGCGATCATGACATCGGTGGCCCGCTTGATCCCGTCGATGAGGGATTCGCGGCAGCCGTAGAGGTTGTCAAACTTTGACTTGGTTACAGAATCATTGACATTAAAGGCCGGGGCCCGCAGGGTGCCGTTGTGCATCATTTCATGGAGGCGGTGCACGCCGGTGGTTGTTTCCTCGCTGATGCCGCGGACTTCTTCCATGAGCTCCGGGTACTTTTCATGCATGACCAGGGTGAGGTCGCCGCCGTCGTCCAGGATCATATTGGGGCGCCAGCCGTCAGGGCCGAAAATGGTCTGGTCAATACACCACCAGAATTCCTCCTCGGTCTCTCCCTTCCAGGCAAAGGTCGGAATGTCGGCAGCGGCCATGGCAGCCGCGGCATGATCCTGGGTAGAGAAAATATTACAGGAGGACCAGCGGATTTCAGCGCCCAGCTCGATGAGGGTTTCCATGAGAACCGCGGTCTGGATGGTCATATGGAGGCAGCCGGCAATTCTCGCGCCCGTGAGGGGTTTTTTGCTGCTGTATTCTTCGCGGATTGCCATCAGTCCGGGCATTTCCGTTTCCGCTATGTTGATCTCTTTTCTGCCCCAATCAGCTAAACTGATATCAGCGACTTTGTAATCTGCAGTTTCTGTTATGCTTGCTGTCATAATGCTTTACACTCCTTGCTAGATGCCCGCGTCCGCCTTCAGGGCCTCGGCCTTGTCAGTCTTTTCCCAGGTGAATTCAGCCCTCTCCCTGCCAAAATGGCCATAGGCCGCGGTTTTTTTGTAAATCGGCCTGAGAAGATCCAGGTGCTGGATAATGGCCTTGGGCCTGAGGTCGAAATGCTGCTTGATCAGCTCTTTGATTTTGGCATCTTCTATTTTGCCGGTCCCGAAAGAATTGACATTTATGGATACCGGCTTGGAAATACCGATGGCGTAGGCGACCTGCACCTCAACCTCCCTGGCCAGGCCGGCGGCAACGATGTTTTTGGCCACATACCTGCCCATGTAGGATGAGGAGCGGTCGACCTTTGACGGGTCCTTGCCGGAAAAGGCGCCACCGCCGTGGGACCCCATACCGCCATAGGTATCGACAATGATTTTCCGTCCCGTCACCCCGCAGTCACCTACAGGACCGCCAATAACAAAGCGGCCGGTCGGATTGATGAAATATTTGGTATTGCTGTCCACCATATCAGCGGGAATGATGGGCTTGATGATTTCCTCCATGACCCCCTCTTTCAGGTCCTCATAATCGACATCCGGGCTGTGCTGGGTGGAAACCACGATGGCCTCGACCCTGGTGGGTTTGTTGTCTATATATTCCACGGTCACCTGGCTTTTCGCATCCGGGCGCAGCCAGGGTATGAGGCCCGCCTTGCGGACTTCAGCCTGCCGCCGCATCAGCCTGTGGGCATAGGTGATGGGCATGGGCATCAGCACCTTTGTCTCGGTGCAGGCATAGCCGAACATGAGCCCCTGGTCACCGGCGCCCTGGTCCAGGTCAACACCGGTGCCTTCATCGACCCCCATGGCAATATCCGGGGACTGTTTGTCAATGGACGTCAGGACAGCGCATGACTGGGAATCAAAACCCATGTCAGAGGAGTTGTAGCCGATCTCCCTGATGGTCTCTCTGACTATATTGGGCATGTCCACCCAGGCGGACGTCGTTATCTCGCCGGCAATAAGTGCCATACCGGTTGTCACCATGGTTTCGCAGGCGACCCTGGCACCAATGTCCTGCTCAAGGATAGAGTCAAGAACAGCATCTGAGATCTGGTCGGCGACTTTGTCCGGGTGGCCTTCTGAAACAGACTCCGAAGTAAAAAGATATCCTGACATGAGTCAAGTTCTCCTATGAATGAGTTAACGGTAATTATACATGCTCGGTAATTTTGTAAAACACTGCTTTTTGGCCAATATATATATATAAGTCAAGTAAAACCTTCCTGCTACGTAAAAATTGCCGGAAATGACGAGCTTTGGGCCGGGAAACAAAAAAGAAGACCTTGCCATTGTTTTTTCTTGCTTGATAAAAGAGGCTCTGCTAAAAATCCTTATCATACCAACTAAGGTTCTGTCCTTGGCAAGAAAGCCCGGGGTTTTTTTACCCCTAAGCCGAACATATATTTTACATAAAAACAACAAGTTAAAGGAGACAGGGTCTAATGAAACTTGGCATAAACGGCTTGGGCCGTATAGGCAAACTGACGCTCTGGCATCATGTATCCAGAAAGCATTATTCTGAGATTGTCGTCAACATCGGCAGAAAGGTAGGTACCTGTCTCAATGATCTGGCTGCCGCCATTGAAAGGGATTCGACCTATGGTCGGATCAATACTTACCTGCATGGCCATACCTGCGGCCGTGTCATAGAAAACCTCAACGAAGCCGAGGGTTCCATGGTGATCAACGGCGTGCCGGTCAAAATTCTCCAGGAGGCCAGGAACCCGAAAGACATCAGGTGGAAAGAAAATGATGTCCGCTTTGTCGTCGATACCACAGGCGTTTTCAACGATCCGACCGCTGATGCCGATGCCCCCGGGGGAGCCTTGCGGGGCCACCTGCACGCCGGGGCTGAAAAAACGCTGCTTTCCGCACCGTTCAAGATCAAGGCCAAGGGGCTTGATATGCCCGGGGATGCAGTCACCACCGTCATGGGCATAAACTTTGACGACTATGTGCCGGCCAGGCATAATGTCATTTCCGCCGCCTCCTGCACCACCACCTGCCTGGCCTATATGATCAAGCCGCTGATGGACCAGTTCGGGGCGGAAAACTTCTTAAGCGCCTCAATGGTGACGGTGCATGCAGCCACGGGCAGTCAGCAGGTGCTGGACAGGCTGCCGTCCGCCGGCGCCGTTGACCTGCGCAAGACCCGTTCCATCCTGAACAATATCATTCTCACCACCACCGGCGCGGCGCGGGCCCTCGGCCTGGTTATTCCGGAAATGAAAAATATCGGTTTCATTGCTGAATCGGTGCGCATCCCCACCTCGACAGGCTCCCTGATCGTCCTGGTTCTCAACCTGCAGGATGACCTGGAAAAGCCGATTAAAAAAGACCTGATAAATTCAATTTACCGGGATTACGCCAATGACTCCCCCTACATTGAATATTCGGAGGACCAGAATGTCTCCTCTGATATAGTCTGCATCCCGTGCGCCGCAACTGTTATTGAAGGGACCGAAACCCACACCAGGACCGCAACGGTAAATGTCAACCTGGAAAAGGTGCAGAGCTGCAACATCGAGCCGGGCACTTCGCCGACCATTCAGGTGCCGGTGACCCAGGCGGTTATCTACGGCTGGTATGATAATGAGCTTGGCAGCTATACCAACATGCTGGGAGATTTGACTGTCGCAATTACCGATACTATGGTTTAATCTGTTCCAGAAAATTAATAAAAACTATTCCGGGTAGT
>JAWVYE010000012.1:0-12199 GCA_033722905.1 Desulfobulbales bacterium | reverse complement strand
CGGTAGACAGATCCGCTGGGTTTTATCTGAATACGGTGCCTGGATCTATTACTATTGGATGAAAATTGTTAACTGACATATTTTATCTTCAAAGTGTTTCAGGTTGCCTTATTCAATAGAGGACATTTTATTCTTTAGCCGGTTGCTTTTATTTTCCGTGTTTTTTCAGATTTTCCGCCGGTTCTCCAGCAGCTCTTGCTGCAGGCGCACAACCGCCCATCCCGCCCTGTTCATTAAAGAGTAAGACCTCGGCCTTTATTACTGCCGGATCTATACTGGCTGTAGCACTTGATTTTCATTTTTTTTTTGGCTAAATTCAGGTATAACACATTACAATTGCATTGAAATTTTATTACCGGTGAAAGCCCATGACTTATTCTGCCCAGTTGAATGAGCCAAATAATAAAATTTACAGTCGCATTGATCATTGTATTACCTGCGCCTTCGCTGAGTTTCGCCCACAGCGCCCATGGCAGGTTAAGCCAGCTGTGGCACCAATAAATCTGTTTTCATCCAAACAAGCACCTCCAACAATATCAATAAATTATCAACGTAATGCCGCTCGGCGTGATATTTTTCACGCCCCATTTTCAGTAACCGGGCGCCCCGCCGCCGGCACTGACTCTCGCAAGCGTGAAGAATTGCACCTTGATTTCAACCAGGGAAAAAACTGCCCCGGCGGCTCTTGTATACATTACAGGCGCCGGCAGTAAAAATCCCTGTACGCATGGACAAACTTAAACAAGGATAGATGAGGGCAGAAATGGAATTAAGCAGACAGGATGACTTGGAGCGTATACAGAGGTCACATCACAGTATTAAGAACATATTCAGCAGGAACTTTGCCAAAGAAAGAATAACAAAAATCTTTCATAGTGCCGATATTCGGGTGCAGGGCAGCAGGGACTGGGACATACAGGTACACGATGAACGCTTCTATAACAGGGTATTATTGAAATGGTCTCTGGGCTTCGGTGAATCATATATGGATGGCTGGTGGGATACCGGCAGACTGGATCAGTTGATTTACAAGCTGTACATTGCAGAAATCGACTTTAAAAACAAAAACTTACCTGCAAAGATTGACAAGTATAAGGCCCGGCTTATGAATCAGCAGTCGAAAGACCGGGCCCAGAAAGTCGCACATGTTCATTATGACCTTGGCAACGACATGTACGCCAAAATGCTCGGCAAAAGCATGCAATACACCTGCGCCTATTGGAAAGGGGCGCAAACCCTTGATGAAGCCCAGGAAAACAAGCTTGATCTTATCTGCAGGAAGCTGCGTCTGCAAAAAGGTGAAAAAGTATTGGAACTCGGCTGTGGCTGGGGAGGTTTTGCTAAATTTGCCGCAACAAACTATGGGGTTGAAGTTGATGCATATAATATTTCAAAAAAGCAGGTGGAATACGCCAGAATAAAAAACAAGGGCCTTCCTGTTACCATCCATCTCGCCGATTACCGGGACGCAGAAGGCATGTATGATAAGGTTGCAGCCATTGGGCTTTGTGAGCATGTCGGGTACAAGAACTATGCCTCGCTCATGGAAGTTGCCCACCGTTCCTTGAAAAAGCACGGCCTTTTCCTGCTGCATTCCATAGCCAATAACTTTTCCACGACCCACTGTGATCCCTGGTTTAACAAATACATATTCCCAAACGGCATGCTCCCTTCTGTAAAGCAGCTTGGTGAAACAATGGAAGGGTTGTTTGTCATGGAGGACTGGCATAATTTCGGGCCTGATTACGACAAGACACTGATTGCCTGGTTCCATAACTTTGACAACTACTGGGAACTTTACCGGGAAGAATATGGCGAAAGATTTTACCGCATGTGGAAGTATTATCTTCTCTCTCTTGCCGGTGCATTCAGGGCACGGCGAATTCAGCTCTGGCAGATTGTCATGTCAAAAGGTGGCGTTCCCGGCGGATATGAATCAATACGGTGATTAGAAAACTTCTGCCTAGGCATCGTTTTCATCAGGAGTAATCACCGGCAGGTTGTACCGGGCTCTGTATCATTATCAGACTTATGGCAAATAGCATCCCGTTGGGCCTTGATCACCCCTGACATAATGATCATTACCCGGCCCAACCCGCCCTTTTACAGAAAACAGAACCGGAAAAACAATCATAATGAATAGAGCAGCCAACCTCGCCGACTATGAAAATAAGAAGCAGCGGTTGCTGGCATCATTGAAAAACTGTTCAGGCAATAATATCCGCCTCCAAAAGGATACTTCCAACCTTTTCCGAGAGCGCAAACCTCTGGACGGTGCAGGGTTGAACGTCCGGGACTTCAACCGGGTGATTGACGTCGCGCCCGAAGATGGCTTTGCAGAGGTGGAGGGCATGACTTCATACGCTGACTTGACAGGAGAATGCCTCAAGCATGGCGTGATGCCGGCAGTGGTACCCCAGCTGAAATCCATTACTGTCGGTGGCGCTGTTACCGGAATAGGAATTGAATCGTCATCGTTTAAATACGGCCTTGTGCACGAATCGGTTCTTGAGATGGAAATTCTCCTGGCCAACGGGACGACCGTAACCTGCACCCCTGACAATGACAACAAAAGACTGTTTTTCGGTTTTCCAAATTCCTACGCTACCCTCGGGTATGTCCTGAAACTGAAGATCAAGGTTGTGCCTGTAAAACCGTTTGTGCGGGTAAGACATATCCGCCATGAGAATGCTGCCTCTTATTTTGCAGACATTGATAACCGCTGCCGGCAGCAGATTGATTTTATTGATGGTGCTATTTTCGGTCCCCGGGAATATTTTCTTACAGTGGGAGAGTTCAGCGACTCTGCTCCCTACACCAGTGATTACACCTATAAGAAAATTTACTACCGCTCCATTCAGAAGCGCCATACAGACTATCTGCGGGTTGAAGATTATATCTGGCGTTGGGATACTGACTGGTTCTGGTGCTCCCGCTATCTATTCGCAGAAAATCCTCTGGTCAGGCGTATTCTGGGGCCAAAACGCCTTAATTCAACGACCTATACGAAAATCATGCGCTGGAACAGGAAATACAACATCACCCACCGTTTACATCAACTCCTTGGGTATTACAGTGAAGCGGTGATCCAGGATGTGGAGATTCCCTTGCACCATTGCCCGGAATTTCTTGATTTTTATTTTAAAACAATCAAGTTCACCCCTGTCTGGGTTTGTCCCGTGTACCCTTCAGGCCCAAAGGAAAAATACCCGCTGTATCAGCTGAACCCGCATACATTGTATGTAAACTTTGGTTTCTGGAATGTTATAAAAAGCAGGAAGCAGTCAACCACCGGCCATTACAACAGACTGGTGGAGCAAAAGGTAAACGCGTTGGGCGGCATGAAGTCCTTATACTCTGATGTCTATTACACCCGGGAGCAGTTCTGGGATATTTACAATAAAGAAGAATATCTTCATCTCAAAAAGCAGTATGACCCGCTGGGGCAGTTCTCTGACCTCTACGCCAAGTGTGTCCTCGGGGCATGATCTTCATTTTATATAAATCATCCTTTTGTATAGAGATTTCCAGGACAATCACCGAGCCGTCAAAGAAAAAATTCTCTGCCCCTTCCCTGCATTTTTCATTGACAGCACAACACTTCCTTCACTAAGTTACATTCCGGCCGCTGGATGTTCCTGCAGTTTGCCTAATTGTTATAAAACTATATACCTGTTGATATTCATGATTGTTTTGGGACTGTAATAAGGAGAAGAGAATGCTGAAAGTAAAAGACATAATGACCTCGGAAGTTTTTGTCTTACATGCCACCCAGACCCTGGAACTCGTCCGTTCCCTGATGCGTATAAAACATGTGCGGCATGTGCCGATTGTCGAACCGGATAATACTTTTGTCGGTCTGTTGACACATCGTGATCTCCTGGCCCAGACCATTTCGCACCTGGCCGATGTTAACGCAGATGAACAGGAATATCTCGACCGCCATATACATATTATGAAAATCATGAAAACAGATGTGTTGACGGCAGACCCTGAAATGGACCTTTGTACTGCAATCACCCTGCTCCTGGAACACAAGTATGGTTGCCTGCCGGTGGTGTCGGACGAAAAGCTTGTCGGGATTGTCACCGAGGCCGATTTCATGAACTTAACGCTGGAACTGCTGCGGAAAAACGATAGTTCATGTGTCTGACCGGCGGCTGACAGCGAAATACAAAATCACTCCTAAAAAGCCGGGGCCTGTTTTTCTGTAAACAGGTTTTTCCGGGGACGTTCTGAACTGCAGTAAGCCGGAAAATTTACATGTAATATGTTGACGCTGCCGTCCTGGACGTCCGCCCGCTCACAGAGTAACTGGACAAGAAAAATGCTCCGGCCGTATAGCGAAAATATGAATTATGCTCGCCGCTGTGTCCTGCTGCTCTTCCGTTTTACGGACTTAAGATGCTTTTTCCACCTTTACCGCACATACCTTGGCCTCGGGAATTTTACAATCCGGGTCAAGGGCATCATTGGTGAGCAGATTGGCAGCAGCCTCCTTATAATGAAAGGGAATAAACGTCACTCCCGGGCTTATCCGGTCAGTTATCAATACAGGGACAACAATAGTGCCACGGCGTGATGAAACCCGTACCCGGTCACCCTGTTGTACCTGTAAAGCCTCAATGTCTGCGGGGTTCATTTCAATAACCGGACCGCGGTCAACATTCTCCAGCACCTTAGAACGACGGGTCATGGTGCCGGTATGGTATTGGGAGAGCACCCGGCCCGTAGTGAGAACCAGCGGAAATTCAGAGTCCGGCAGTTCATCCGGGCTTCTCCATGTGACCGGGGTAAAGCTGGCCAGACCGCGTGGGAAGCCGTTCTCAAACAATACCGGTGTACCGGGGTGATCTTCAGCAGGGCATGGCCATTGTATGCCGCTTTCTTCCAGTCTCTGGTAACTTATTCCTGCAACGGCAGGCCAGAGCTGTCTTATTTCGTTGAAAACTTCCTCAGCCTGTGCCACCGCCATTCTATCTGAACCAGGCTGAAAATCGCCTGGAGTGGCAACTTCCACCTCAGGGTTCATACGATCCGATATTGCCTGTATGATGGAAAGGTCATCACAGGCACCTTTCGGCGGCAGCAGAGCCTGCCTGACCCTCTGGACCCGGCGTTCCGTGTTGGTAAACGTCCCCTCTTTTTCTGCATAGGCAGCAGCCGGCAGCACCACATCCGCAATTTCAGCTGTTTCGGTGAGAAAGATGTCCTGCACTACCAGAAATTTAACGCTTTCCAGGGCCTTGCGGGCATGGCTCATATTCGGATCACTCATGACAGGATTCTCACCCATGATCCACATGGCTTCAATGGAGCCGTCGATCATGGCCTCTGTCATATCTGTAGCGGTCAATCCAACCTTGGCCGGCAGCGGCCCACCCCAGATTTTTTCAAAGCGCTGCCTGGCCTCATCATTATCAACGCGTTGGTAACCAGGCAGGAACACAGGAGCGCACGCCATGTCACTGGCGCCCTGGACATTATTCTGGCCGCGCAGCGGGTTGAGACCGGCACCAGCCTTTCCGAGATTGCCGGTCATCAGGGCAAGGTTGGCCAAACATTTTACATTGTCCGTTCCCGATGTATGCTGGGTTATGCCCATTGTATAATAAATTGCAGCCCGTTCGGCGTTGCCGAAGATCTTCGCCGCCTCTTCTATATCTGCCGCAGGCACACCGGTAATCTTTTCAGCCCATTCCGGGGTGCATTCGGCAACTGATTCTGCAAATGTTTCGAAATTTTCGGTTCTGCTCTTGATGAATTCATGATCAACGAGATTATCGCGTACAATCACATGACAAATGCCGTTTATAAGGGCTGCATCCGTGCCCGGCTTCTGGCTCAGCCACAAGCTGGCATCATCAGCAAGCTTGATACGGCGGGGATCAGCCACAATTATCCGGGTGCCGTGATTTTTTACCGCCTGGCGCATACGCAGGCCGATTACCGGATGTGTTTCCGTGGTATTGGAGCCGATTACCAGCATTGCATCAATATCCGCAATACCGGCAATATCATTGCTCATCGCGCCGGAACCAAGCACTGTGACTAGACCAGTCACTGTGGGGCTGTGTCAGTAGCGGGCACAGTGGTCAATATTATTAGTGCCGATCTGGCGGCGAAAGAATTTCTGGAAGGCATAGTTCTCTTCAGTTGTACAGCGGGCTGAAGAGAGACCCGCTAAAGCATCCGGGCCTTTAGCCGCTTTAATGTCGCGGAATTTTTCAACCACGAAATCCAGGGCCTCGGCCCAGCTCACCGGCTCCAGAGGATCTCCCTTGCGGCGCCGCACAAGGGGACTGGTAAGCCTGTCCGGATGGCTGATAAAAGAGTGGCCGAACCGTCCCTTAACGCATAGTTCCCCGTAATTTGGCAGCTGGTCGGAGTCGGCGGATACCTCCATGAGGGTGTTGCCCTTTACTTTAAGCTCAAGCTGGCATCCGGTGCCGCAATAAGGGCAGGTGGTCCGCACCTTTTCAATGGTTTCATTGACCATGGGAACGATCTGCTCCTTTTTGTTGAGCGCCCCGGTAGAGCAGTTATCAACACACCTGCCGCAGGATACACACTTCTCATTGAACACCAGGGTAATACCCTCGGCCCGGCCCTTGTCATCAAACCCCGAGGCCGCGAGCTCAAGGGCATCATAGGCACACGAATTCATACAGCGCTGGCAGAATATGCATTTGTTAAGATCAACCGTTATTGCCGGGTGGGACGCATCCTTTTCATAGAGCGGCTTTGTGCCCATGCCGGTTTTGCTGAGATTAATATTGCCGGCAACGGCAAGTGACTTCAGGTCGCAACGGTCATATGCGGTACAACCGCAGGATAGACAGCGCTCCGCTTCATTCCTGGCTGTCTCCTCGCTGAAGCCGAGTTTGACCTCAGCAAAATCGAGGACAGCTGTTTCCGGCCGGCGCTCATCCATTTTGCCCCTGGGACCGGTGCTCACTCCGGTAAAGGTTTCCGGGGCAACATCGCTAAATGATTTACCGCGGGAAAAATTAAAGCGGCTTTCGCCTGCCTCCCTTTCCACACCCATGATCTGGGCATGCATATTTTCCGCCGCCCTCCTGGCCCCGACAACTGCCTGGATTACGGAACGGGGCCCGCTGGTCGCGTCACCGGCTGCATAAACCCCGTCCAGATTGGTTAAAAAAGTACGCGGATTGGATTTAATATTGCCGGCCGGTGTCAGCTCAAGACTCTCCTCAAGGGGGCCACCGGTGAATCCAGCGCTTGCTGCTGTTTTGCCCATTGAATAAATGACCGTATCAACCTGCACATGCATATTGGAACCCGGAATCTCAACCGGATTGCGCTTGCCCCGCTTATCAGGTTCACCGAGTTCCATGCGGAGCAATTCAATATCCAGCCCTGATGGCGATGCGCTAATTGCCACAGGCGACGCCATATCCATGAATTTGACGCCTTCGCTTTCGGCATCCGCGATATTACGCTGGTGGGCGGGCATCTCCTCTTTAGGGCGCGGATGAATAACGGTCACCTCGTCCATCCCTGTCCTGATAAGGGCCCGGGCACTTTCCACGGCAACATTATTGCCGCCGAGGACAACACCTTTATTGCCGTAATCGATATCTTCACCGGTGGTGATTTTTTTCAGAAATTCAGAAGCACCCATTACACCGGGGAGAGACCCGCCCGGGATTTCCAGAGGCTTATCCACCGGGTTGCCGATCGCAATAAGAGTTGCAGCAAAACCGGAATCCTTTAGATCCTGGAGGGTATAATCAACACCCCATTGCCGTTCTGTCTGCACGGTAATACCCAACCGCAGCAGGGTATTTATTTCATAATCCAGAACCTTCTTGGGAATTTTAAATTCCGGAAAACCGTAACGCAGCATGCCGCCCGGTTCTGGTGCAGCTTCAAAGACCGTTACATCGTGCCCTTTTCTGGTCAGAAAATAGGCAGCCGTCAAACCTGACGGCCCACCTCCTATCACCGCAACTTTTTTGCCGGTGGCAGGTTCCTTGGAAATTCTCAGATCAATACTATTGGCCAGACACCAGTCGGCCACAAAACGCTTGAGATGATTAATTGCAATAGGCTCTTCCACCAGGACACGGCGGCATTTAGTTTCGCAGAAGCGGGGGCAAACCCTGCCCACGGAAAAGGGGAAAGGGTTGCGCTCCATGACCAGGCGCAGCGCCTCTTCATATTGCCCCTTGGCAATATGGGCAATATAGCCCTGTACATTGATCTGACCGGGACAGGTCAGATTGCACGGTGCCTTGCAGTCACCGAAATGGGTCTCAGCCAGGGCGGCCAGTCGTTCACTGCGCAGTCCCTGCAATATTTCGGAGTCTGTGCTGATACTCATTCCTTGCTCGATATACGTATCGCAGGCCCGCACCGGGCTCTCGGAACCGGCCAGTTCGACAACACAGATTCCGCAGGGCTGGTCGGCGTTTTTTCCCCTGACATGGCAGAGAGTGGGAATATGGATTTCCGCGTTCTCTGCAGCTTCAAGGATTGTTATGCCCGCCCGGGCCGTTATTTCCATGCCGTTTATTGTAATATTCATTCTTCCCGCTCCAATAAGTTTAAAACATCTCAGGTGGATGACAGCGCTGCATTTTTACTGAAATTTTGCACAGTACCATACTAACAACAGAACATTTTTAAAATCAACTTTTATTAGGTATTTATACCCATATTCGGTGGTTTTTAACTTTCATGAAAAATAATTTGCTTTGCTTAAGAGGATAGAGCCATTCCCCTTGTTCTTTTTCATTTTGCTGCTGTCATCCTTAAATAAAAAAAGCCCTTCCAGCTAAGGAAAGACTTTTCATGAAAACCGTAAAAAAACTATTATATTATTTGAGTCATTATACCATCTGCTAGAGTCCTTTCTTTTCAAACCAGCGGAACATGGCTATAACCCCGGCCACAAAAACAACTATAACCAGCCACTGGTTGACCCCGATAAGCTGCGGTATTGTCAGAGAGCCGAAATAGCCCCAGCCCAGAACCCTTTCCATGAGAAAAGGATAGGTCTCGGCATACATTCCGGCACCGACGACCATCCCGAGAATACCCCAGAGCGAATCCCAGCGGCCTTCCCCCAGAGCTCCCCCCTGGGTGCCGGGACAGTATCCCAAAAGTCCCCAGCCCAGTCCGAAAAGCAGACCGCCGGCGATATTTTCGCCGAGCACTACAGGTTTGTACAACAACTGCACCAGGCCGAACTCATCAAAAAAATGAATACCCACCATACCGACAATTATGGCGGACATCATGAATTTGATAATGGTCATATCCTGGAAACGTAATGCCCCAATCTGCTTGTCATAACGAACCACCCTGGCCTTCTGCAGCAGAAAGCCGAATAAAATCCCTGTCAAGAGGCCCATAATAAGCATTTTCATTATTTTTTACCTCCACAGTATATAAGCCGGGTCATGATAATGCCGCCGGCAAAAAAGAAGATCATGGCGATAAGCCCGCTGACAGCCAGCTGGATCATGCCGCTTAAACCATGACCGCTTGGGCAGCCTCCGGCCAGTCTGGCCCCGAACATGGCAACAATACCGCCGAAAAAGGCAGCCACTCCCCTTTTCACCGGGCTTGAACCGAAATGCTCGGCCCACATGTCCGGAACTCCCTGCCACCTGAAGGAACCGGACCAGAGTGATGCAATGAGAGAGCCGATAAAAATTCCGATAACAAACATCAACTGCCAGTCAAATTGCGGCAGATACCTGAGAAAGTACTCCAGGTGAACGACCCGCTCCGGACCAATGGCCTTTCCAACCATCCCTGCTGAACGGACAAAAGAAGTGGAGGCACCAAAAAATTTGCCGGTCCATAAGACGGAAACAATAATAACCAGTCCGCTTAAACCTCCGGCAAGATATGGGCTCCAGGCCCCCTCATCTGCTTTTTTCAAATCCATAATTTTCCTCCTGCATCTTCCTGCAATAGTTCATATGATTTACTTTTTAAAGCCAGTGATTCCCAAAAGCCTTGCCAATGGATAAAAAGGTTCATCTTAAACTTCAGACACTTGCACTATTAAGACGGATCATTTGCGATATCAGTTCCAACTGTTAACTTTCTGCTTGACAAAAAATTAATTCTCCCGTAAAGATAGTTAACATTATGAACGATGTCAACTCTGCAATCGATATACGGATTTTAGAATACCAGGCCAACAAGCTGCAGGAATTGATCGGCGAAGTGCACCATTGCTGCAAGGACCGTTTTGCCCATGAGGCCAAGGCCTTCAAGATGCCCCAGGCCGAACTCAGATGCCTCATGCTGTTTGAAGGCCACAAGTATCTGACCGGTATTGAAATTGCCGGAATGCTTGAAGTGGCAAAAAGCCGGGCAACAGTCATTGTTGAGAATCTCGAAAAAAAGAGCCTGGTGCAGCGGTCTCCCGACCCCAACGATGCCCGGGTCAAACTCATCAACCTGACCCCGGCCGGCCAAAAAAAGGTGCGGGAAATTGAACAGTTTATGTTTGAACTCCATCAACAGCTTTTGGGCCAGATAGACCCGGCCCAGCGCAGCAATGTCATTAATGCCCTGGAGACTCTTCGTTCATCCATGGAGGCTGTAAAGGCGCAACTGTCAAAATAGAAAAAGAAATTACGATAAAATATTATTGAGGAGGAAAACCATGAGTGAAGATCAAACAAAAAGAATGGCAATCATTGCTTCCAAGGGATCGCTTGATATGGCATATCCGCCGTTAATTCTTGCATCCACAGCGGCTGCAATGGATGTGGAAACCATGATATTTTTTACCTTTTATGGTGTGGATATCGTTAATAAGCATAAATATGACAGCCTCAAGGTAGCACCCATTGCCAACCCTGCCATGCCATCGCCGGTTCCCATGCCGAACATCATCGGTATGCTGCCGGGCATGACCGCCATGGGCACTGCCATGATGAAATCAATGATGGGCAAGATAAACTGGCCCTCAATCCCTGAAATGATGGATGTCTGCCTTGAAATGGATGTTAAAATGGTGGCCTGCACACCTACTCTGGAAATGACCGGCGTAAAAGAGAGCGACCTCGTCGAAGGTGTTAAAGTCGGCGGCGCGGCTGACTACCTTGATTTTGGCCTGGATGCCAACATCAACCTGTTTATCTGATGAATTGAAGCAATGTAGTACACACAACAACAATACCAAATGAAGGAGAATCACGATGTCTGATATAACCCCTGATGAAATTGCCGATCTTAAAGGCCTGAACTGTCCCATGCCTGTTCTTAAGACCAAAAAGGCACTGGACAAAATTGCCGGAGGCAAAATCCTCCGCGTTGACCTTACCGATGCCGGCTCCAAGTCCGACCTGCCGGCCATGATTAAGAGGACAGGCAACGAACTGCTTGAGATGACCGAAGCAGAGGGTGTTTACACATTCTTTATTAAGAAAAAAGAAGGGTAGCGTACTGTTACGCTTACATGTTTTTTAATTTATTGGGGAGAAGGGTGTCGGCGTTGCACATTATCCGGCACAGAGGTTAAAAACTCATACAAAGAGGAGTTGAAGAGGAGATGAAGCAAAAAAAATGCAACAGCTTGCAAAACCTGCTGCTCGGTTCTGCAGCAGTAATTGTTTTCGGCCTATTGGCAGCCAATGATGCCAATGCCACCAACGGCTATTTCGGCCATGGCTACAGTATAAAAAACAAGGGACTTGCCGGTGCCGGAGCTGCCCTGCCCCTGGACGGTCTGGCTTCTTCCGTGAATCCGGCCGGAATCACCGAGGTGGGTGACAGGGTGGATGTCGGCCTGGCGGTTTTCAGCCCCAGAAGAGACTATAGTGTTTCCCGGGACCCATCCAGCGGCCCCCCGTTTTTTGAATTAATGGGCGGCACGGTTGAAAGCGATTCAGAATATTTCTTTATTCCAAATTTTGCCTGGAACAGGCAGCTCAACGACCGGAGCGCCATCGGCATTGCTGTTTACGGCAACGGCGGCATGAACACTGACTGGCCGACCATGACCTTTTATGACGAATCAAGCAAGACAACAGGCGTTAATCTTATGCAGCTGTTCATCGCGCCGACCTATGCCTATAAGTTTGCCGACAAGCACTCATTCGGATTAACCCCGATCATTGCCGCCCAGTTCTTTGAAGCAGAGGGGGTTATGTCTTTTGCACCGCGTTCAAGCGCCCCGACTAAACTTTCAGGCAATGACCATGAT
>JAWVYE010000011.1:0-12790 GCA_033722905.1 Desulfobulbales bacterium | reverse complement strand
GGTGAAAAAAAGACTGTGCAGGTTGTCACCACTTGGGCTAATATGACGGCGCACCTGAAAAAACATCATTAACTCTGCTATAATACTTCTTATTATGAATGAACAAACCTACTCAGGCCCTGCGCAAATGGTAAAGATAGACGGCACCAAGGTCAGGAGTCTGCGAGAATCCAAAGGGCTGACGCAGCTCTATATTGCCACCGTAGTCGGAGTCACCACAGACACTATCTCGCGCTGGGAAAACAGGCGTTATCCTTCTATTAAAGAGGAAAATGCCAACAAGCTTGCCCAAGCCCTGGAAGTTTCACTGGCAGAGATCCTTGAAACAGAAGAAGAGCCCGGGCATCAGGATGAGACTCCAGTCATTTCCGTCCCGGATTCAAGGCCGGCAAGACCGAGCAGAACTTTACTCTGGCTTCTGTTACTTATGTTGGTGCTGCTGCTGCCGTTTATATGGTACAACGTCAAACAGCAGGAATCTGTTACGATTTCCGCCAGCCGGCTTCTTCCTCCCCATGTAACAGCAGGCCAGCCTTTCCCGGTTTTAATTCAAGTGACGACACAACATCAGAATCCGGTTTCACTGATTCTGAAAGAAACACTGCCCAAAGGCTGTGAGCCGATTGTCAGTGCCCCGACTTTTACAGGCTTTGATAAAAAAACCGGGAGTCTCAAATTGATTACCCGGACAACAGGACAAGTGACAACCTTTGTTTACCTGGCTAAACAAGCGGTCAATGACCCGGGAGCTGCAGATGCAGGTCCGCTGCTTTTTAATGGTTCTGTTACATTACGGGACCAGAAATCCTCTGAAACAGTTATTGCAGGTGCAACTGTTCTTCCCCTTGCCGACTTTCACTGGGTTGATGCCAATCGTGACAATCGGATTGATGATGACGAAATACTGGCGGTCTATGATACATTCACGGCATTGGATAATATCAATTTCGACTGGCAGGAAATTGATGATATCTGGTCAGGGGATGGCTACTACTGGGATGACAGCAGGCAGGAATATATTATCCGGGAATAATGAACAGTTTCCCGGTCTGAAGATTGATTGCTCATGATGCTTGCAGCCGCATGGCCTCTTCATACGCGGTCCTGGTATCTGCATTGAAGCAGACAAACAGTACCCTTTCCAGATCCATATTCTCTGCCAGGGCCTTTCGCGTTTCCCGCACTGCGATAGAGGCCGCCTTTTTTTTGGGAAAGCCGTATACACCCGTACTGATGGCCGGAAAGGCCAGACTCCGCAGGTTGTTTTCCCTGGCAAGGCTGAAACTTTTTTTATAGCATTCAGCCAGCAGTTCCTCCTCGCCGGATGTGCCGCCATGCCAGACAGGACCGACTGTATGGATAATATATCTGGCCGGGAGGTTGTAGCCTTGCGTTATCTTGGCATCGCCCGTGGCACAGCCCCCCAACTTTCTGCATTCCTCCAAAAGCGCGGGGCCTGCGGCACGATGAATTGCCCCATCAACTCCGCCTCCCCCCAACAGGGAATTATTGGCGGCATTGACAACAGCATCAACATGAAGAACCGTTATATCATTATCAACCAGTTCAATTCGCTTGTCCATTCGTCTTCTCCAGAATAAAAAATCACTATTGGCAATTGTACTGATCTGCACCTGGGATTCTGCCGGGATGAAAGCATTGCAATATATCTTATAATGTTTTCTCGCCGGTGTTTGTAAAACAAAGCCGCATACTGCAAAATTGAGTTGACCAGACAAAGTCCCGCTATCAGGCTGTGAAGCTTAGACAAAATTATCAAGTGGCCCCGGCTTTACTTTCCGGGACCGTGAGACCCAGAGGTGCCAGAATATTTTTTTCCGCCCACCGCCTGAGGTTTTCCTGGGAATCCCCTTTAGCCATTCTTTGGCTGAGATCGAGTAATTTTGCGGCAATTGCCTCATTGCTCCTGCGGCAATCCAAATTCGCCTGCTGCAGTAAAGACCAGTCGCCACTTTCCCAGAAACATTTGCTCGCCGCAAGCAGTTCCGGACAGAGGTGTTTGCGCATACCATCCAGAAAGGAAATATAAAAACCCAGCGAGCTTAGTTTCTCCGTGGTCACAATATGACTGAAAAGGCCCTTTGGGTGGGTATCTGCCAGGATATCCTTGACTGCCCGGGCCAGCAGTTCCAGAGCAGAGGCAGGATAGGCTGCAATGATTTTTTTCAGGACGTCACTGGCCAGAATGTTTTCCTGGCTCTCTCCCACCTCATGGTAGACAAACATCAACAACTCCTGGTCAACGATATGATCAAAGACAGCGATCAATTTCTGCCGGTCAAGGACACACCCCTCTTTTACAAGACCGTATGCAGCAAGCGCATGCTGCATGGCGATCCTGCTGGAAACATTCATCTCCTGGATCTGATCCCAGAAAAAGAAACGCATGGGCTCCCTTCTGACATATATGACTCCGTCCTGGAGCATGGCAAAGGGGCTGGACAGCTCCCTTGCTTTTTCCCTGCCCGAAATAAGGGTGCGGCACCCCTCAACCACAGTCTCTTCCAGAATCTCAGCCATGAAAAAAATAACTTTCATGGATCTGCCGTAGCCGGCACCGTAAACATGATTGTCCCCTGCCAAATGCCTGTTTATCACCGGCAGCTGAAAGGGGTCAACTCTTTGGCCGTTTACGGGAATGGGTAAAAAAGGTTCAGAGTGGATGGTCTGCCAGTACTCTTCCTTGGCTGCAATCCAGTCAAGAAGCACAGGGGAATCAGGCTCCTCCCAGGGTTGCAGGCCGTATTCCCACTTATAGAGGTTGCGCAGTTTGAGCACCAGGGTGCAGATGGAATATATGCCATTATCCCTGGAGTCGGATATATCGCAATTATGCCTGATTGTCTCTATGAGTGATTCTTCTTTCATGGATGAAAAAATTAGGCCCGCGGATGTTCGGGTCCCGGCCTGTCATGGCCCTCTTCTGGATCTGCCTCTCTGCAATTGTATGTTCGGAAACAGGTCAGGGGGGGTGACCTGGATCCTGTTGCCGTCCAAAAACTTTATGGTGGCAAAATTTTCATAAGAATACCAGGCGCCTATCCTTTCCCCTTGGGGATCAAGGATATAAGCGGCAAAATACGCATTGGCGTATCGATAATTCTGTTCTGGTGCTATGGTGTCAATCCATTTTCGCATCTGGAGCGAGTCAACATTGGCAACGGGCACCCAGAGGTCTCCTGGATTGTATAACTCGTAGTCCCGATGGATTGCCATAATGGCATTGGGTGCTGCATATCCCCCGCTGATGTAGTAACGATGATCGGTTAACACTTCATACTTGAGAAACATGTTATCCAGATCCCTGTCCCGGTCCAGCTTGCCATAATTGGCCCCGCTGCACCCGATAAAGAGAAAAATAGTTAGCAGAGTTATCAGCTGAGTCCCAGGTCTTTTCCAGGCCCTGGTGCAGGTATATGAAGTAACAGGCATGGCTTTCTCATCCGGTTTTTTTGCTTTGGCAGGTTGATAGTATACGTACCTGAAATGTTCCAGTGTAGATATAATCTAATCACCGCAATAATTAAATGCCAACCAAGCAACCGGACAATTTACTATTTCCCCATACCTGGAACGCTCCTGACTTGACAGGATTGGACAACTAATGTAAATATTTGTAATATAAGAATATATTGCTCAAAAAAATAAACTAAAAGACCGCAAGCCGACCACATTTTTTTCAATGCTTAAACGTTACCTGGCTAAACTGCTTGACCATCTTGCCCCGCGGGAGGGGTTGGTTCTGCTGATCATGGCTATCGTGGTAGGGGTAACTACGGGCCTTGCTGCAGTATTTTTCATTCGCCTCATCAGTTTAATCCAGACTACGGCATATGGTGGTGCCGAGCGTATTTTTCCCACCCTGGGCCGTTTATGGTTTATTCTTATCCCTATCACAGGCGGCCTTCTCGTTGGTCCCATCATTGCAAGATTTGCCGTCGAAGCAAAAGGGCACGGGGTCCCGGAGGTAATGCAGGCCCTTATTTTACGGGGTGGCCGCATCAGGCCCCGGGTGGCCCTGGCAAAAATTATCAGCTCGGCGCTGTGTATCGGCACAGGCGGTTCGGCGGGACGGGAAGGACCTATTGTCCAGGTCGGTTCCGCCCTTGGTTCATCGGTGGGGCAATGGCTGCACCTTTCAGAAGAAAGGATTAAGAATCTGGTTGCCTGCGGGGCCGCAGCAGGTATTGCCGCAACATTCAACGCTCCCATTGCCGGGGTGGTCTTTGCCATAGAGGTTCTGCTCAGCGAACTGCAGGTAGCCGTTTTCGGCAATGTCGTTGTTTCTGCAGTGGCCGCAAGCATCGTCAGCCATATTTTCCTGGGTTCCCGCCCTGCCTTTGAGGTTCCTGCCTATGTCATGCATTCCTCCTGGGAGATTCTCCTCTATGTCGCCCTGGGACTTCTGGCAGCGCTGGTTGGTATTCTATTCATACGTATGCTTTACTATGCTGAAGACGTTTTTGACAGGCTTAACATCCCCACGTGGTGTAAACCTGCAGTGGGTTCTTTGCTCCTTGGTTTACTCGCCTATGCCTATCCCCATAGCGGAGGTATTCTCCATATCCCGGCCGCAGACATGAAATTGGGGCTGCCGATGCTCGAAAACTATCCGCATGTCTTTGGTTCAGGTTTCCTCTTTCTGGAAGAGGTTCTGCAGGGGCGCGCCCCATTCCTGCTCCTGGTTATTCTTATTTTCCTCAAGCCATTGGCAACTTCATTCACCCTGGGGTCAGGAAATTCGGGCGGTGTTTTCGCTCCTTCCCTTTTTACCGGTGCCATGCTGGGTGGCTCCTTTGGCTATATGGCCATGCGCCTGTTCCCGGATCTTACCATCGAGGTCGGGGCATACGCCCTGGTCGGCATGGCCGCTGTTTTCTCTGCAACGGCCAGGGCTCCTCTTACCTCGATGCTCATAGTATTTGAAATGAGCAATGACTACCGCTTGATTCTGCCGCTGATGGCAGCGGGAATGGTTGCCTCAAGCTTTGCCCACTGGCTGCATGCCGAATCCATTTACACCCTGAAATTAACCAAGCGGGGCATACGCTTTGAACAGGGGAGGGATCTGGACATTATGCAGACTGTGCAGGTCGAAGAGGTTATGAACAAGGCTCCCATCACCATGCGGAACGAGCAGAGCATTGCTGAGCTTTTTGCTGCCTTCCAGGAAACCCATCTCGGCGGTTTCCCTGTTTTGGACAGCAATAATGAACTCTACGGCATGGTCACCATGCAGGATATGGAAAGAACCATCCAGGACATGGAGCGCACCCTGCATCGAAAGGATGTCAACCTGAGGGATTTGAAGGTCTGGGATGTTGCAACTCCCGAACCGGTTACGGTTTTCCAGGATGAGCCCATCTGGTCAGCCATCAGGAAGATGGCCCCCAGGGATCTGGCCCGTCTTCCCGTTGTTGACAGGAACAACCCGAGACAATTTCTCGGCCTTATCAGCCGCAGCGATATAGTCAGGGCCTACAATGTTGGCTTGATGCGCAAACAGAAAGATCAGCTGGCCCATGAACGTTCTGCCCTGCGTAAAGTAACGGGGCTCAATTTCATCGAAATCAAGGTGGAAGATAAATGTCCCGCTGCCGGAAAATGCCTGGCTGAGATCAATCTACCGCAAAACACCAATGTCGTTTCGATTTTGCGTGTTGGCAATGTCCATGTACCTGGGGGCAATACCCGGATTCTCCCGGGGGATATTCTGACCGTACTATGCCGGTCAGGGCAGAATGAATCGGTCAGAAATTTATTTGTCAGCAACCGGAGCGCAAAAGTATAGGGCCAGCCTTACTCCCCTGAGCATTTTCAATCTCCGCTTAAATCATCTTTGATCCCCCACCACCTGACACATAGATGCATCGGATTCTAGAATGCAGCAATTGCCATTGAATTAAGAGGCATATAAGGTATTATGTCCTT
Organism: Desulfobulbales bacterium; assembly: GCA_033722905.1. Classification (GTDB taxonomy): domain Bacteria; phylum Desulfobacterota; class Desulfobulbia; order Desulfobulbales; family BM004; genus BM004. The sequence goes on along the minus strand of JAWVYE010000011.1, from coordinate 6,838 downwards.
GCCTGAAGGGGGAAAAACAGAAAATGAGAATTATTTGCTGCCTGTAAAATGAAAAAATCCATTACTGAAGAGTCCATACTTTTAATCAGCGTCTTCAAATGGTTTATCGTCGCGAGCCTGATTGGCGCAACTGTGGGGCTTTCCACCTCCATCTTTCTGATCGCTCTCAACTGGAGCAGCATGCGCCTGGGGGAACACTCCTACTATTATTTACTGCTACCTTTCGCACTGGCCTTCAGTTCTTACATCACTAAATACCTGGCTCCTGAAGCCGAAGGGCATGGACCTGAAAAGGTAATTGAGGCCGTGCACCGCCATGATGGCCATATAAAAGCTATTGTAGTTCCCATAAAGCTTGTAACGACCGTAATAACGCTTTCCTGCGGTGGTTCCGCAGGCAAGGAGGGCCCCTGTGCCCAGATCGGCGGCGGCTTGGCCTCGATAATCGGCAACCTGCTGCATTTTGACAAGGCAGACCGCAAGAAACTGGTGATCTGCGGCATCAGTGCGGGATTTGCCTCTGTCTTCGGCACCCCGATCGCCGGAGCTATCTTCGGCATTGAAGTGCTTTTTGTCGGTGCCATGATGTACGACGTCCTATTGCCGACCTTCATTGCCGGAGTCATGGGATATCAGGTTTCTTCAGCCTTGGGAGTCACCTATTTCTATCACCAGATTGATTTTATCCCGGCCTTTACCGAACTTTTTTTCATTAAAGTGCTTGTGGCCGGAATTTTATTTGGTATCTGCTCACTCCTCCTCATAGAAACCCTGAATCTGTTCCAAAGGCTGTCGGCAAAAATCCCCTGGTGGCCGCCACTGAAAGGACTCCTCGGCGGTGCCGTCCTCATCCTCCTGACCCTCTTTTTTTCCACCGACTATCTTGGGCTGGGGCTTGCAACCATTGAATCAACACTTGCAGGAGCCAAAGTGGTATGGTACGCCTTTGCTGCTAAAATTCTCTTCACCTGCATTACCCTTACTTTTGGCGGCAGCGGCGGCATGGTAACACCAATCTTTTTTATCGGTGCCACCTTTGGCAGCCTTTTGGCAGCGATACTCGGCCTTGACCCGGCCACCTTTGCAGCCATCGGCATGGTGGCGCTTTTGGCCGGAGCGGCAAACACTCCCATTGCTGCATCTATACTGGCTGTGGAACTTTTCGGGGCCCAGATAGCTCCTTATGCTGCAGTTGCAAGTGTAACAAGCTTTCTGATGACCGGGCACCGTGGTGTCTATCCCTCGCAGATATTTGCTATCATGAAATCTTCTTCCTTCCGGGACCAGAGGGGCAAAGAAGTTATAGATGCCCAGGCTGAATTCCTTCTGCGGAGAAAAAGCCTGACACGTTATATCCTTTCAGCATTAAGAAAAATTTTCCGCAGGTAACCTGCGACTTTTTGCCGGCAAACAAACTTTGCCGGGGCATAAAGGCCAGCCCGGCCATTTGGAGGGGTGTTGCTGCCGGATTCAGTTATTATTCCCGGCAGAACAATATCCTGGCGACAAAACCAGCAGATGAAAAAACGTTCTAGACGCAATTATCTGGCCCGGGCAAAGTCATCTGACCACCCTGGGCGGTCATTTGACAGCGGCAAAAAAGATACGAATTTTGCGTAATAGCGCTAACCAATCCAAGGTGATGGTAGGTAGGACATCAATCAGCTGAAAGCAGCTGTTGCCTGCTCCCTTGGGGCCTGCTGTCAACCAGAAATGTCTCACAGGATTCCTCTTCCACCTTGAAATTACCCAGTAATTCTTCAAGATAAGCGGTCTGCCCTGCAAGCTGTTCAGCAGTTGCAGCGCTCTCTTCGGCGTTTGCCGTATTCGCCTGGGTAATCTGGTCTATCTGGCTTATTTCCTGTTTGATCTGATAAATTTTCTCGGCCTCATCCCTGCTGTCAATAGCAATCTGGCTGATCAATTCCTTAATTCCGTCCATACTCTTGACAATCTTCTGCAGCGCCTCCGCCGTACTGTTTGCGACCTGCATGCCATTATTGGCTTTGTCCTTAGAGTTTTCAATGAGTTCCGAGGTTTCCCGTGCTGCTTGTGCACTTCGTGAAGCCAGGCTCCTGACCTCTTCAGCTACAACCGCAAATCCCTTGCCGTGCTTACCGGCCCGGGCTGCTTCCACTGCAGCATTTAAAGCCAGCAGATTCGTTTGAAAAGCGATTTCATCAATCACCTTGATGATCCTTGAAATATTCTGGCCCGACACATTGATCTCTTCCATGGCGGTGACAAGTTCCAGCATCTGCTGGTTACCGTCCTGGGCCAGCCTGTGCGTATCCTCTGTGAATTCATTGGCCTGGGCGGAGTTTTCAGCATTATGCTTCGTGTGTTCAATCATATTCGAAACAGTATCGGAAATTTTCTCAAGGGAGGAAGACTGCTGCACAGCGCCACTTGAGAGAGTTTGACTGGCATCCGCCATTTGCGAGGCACCGGCGGCAATATGATGCCCGGTCAAACGCAGCTGGCAGTGAATCCTTTTCAAATGCTCGTGCATGATATTTAAAGCTTTGCCCAGGTCATCCCTGTCTGAACTGATCTGGACTTCTTTTGTCAGGTCGCCGTCGGCAATTTCCCAGGCAAGGGCCGCCCTTGCCTGCATACCCTCGGCAAGCGCCATGATGGAAGAAGCCACCTCCTCCAGTTCATTGCGGGCTCCATAAAGTTCACAGGTCCTGCAATCTTCCCCCTTGGCAGCCCTAGGGCATTGTTTATCCAGGGCAAAGGATCCGCTTTTCAGCCAGCAAGGTCCTGTCTTGCCATAGCTGCTGCAATCCTTCTGGCCGCAGCCCTTAATGGCCGAACAATCCACCGGCCTGCCGACAGGCAGATCTATATTGGTATGGCCCCGCCCCAGTTCCGCAACAGCGTCACAAATCCTGCGCAGGGGCCTGGAAATACTTCTGGATATGAAAAATATATAAATGATTGTGCCGCAGACTGTGGCCAGGATCAGAAACAGGCTGAAGTAAAGTATTGCTGAGAGCTCTTCATTGACATCATCTATATATATACCATTGCCGATTATCCAGTTCCACTCCGGGTAGAGCTTGACAAAGGAGAGTTTCGGCTGTTTTTCGGTAAGTCCGCTCTTAGTAGGTTTAGGCCAGAGGTAGTCGACAAACCCCTCACCATTCTTTGCCGTGACATCCCTGAAGGCTACAAACAGGTTTTCTTCTTTTCCTAAAGCACAGTTGAATTTGGGATCATCAAGCACCTCGCCGTCGAGTTCCGGTACCGTCGGATGCATCACCATCCTTGGAAACGGCTTGCCGGTATCATTAATCCAGAAATAGCCGCTGTCCCCGTAGCGCAGATTCCTGATTGCAGCAATTGCCTGGCGCTGCGCCTCTTCCCGGACCAGGAATCCCTCTCTTGCCTGGCCCCCGTAATAAGCCAGGATCCCCCAGGCGGTCTCCACCTGGTATCTTACCATCTGCCGCCGTTCATCATAGAGATTATGGCGCTGCATTGCATAAAGCCATATTATGGCAGAACAAAATGTCAGAATAATGACAGCAGCCAGTGTAAAAAACTTGAATTTTACGGTCGTACGTATCTTTAATCTGCCCATGAAGCAACCTTCCTTTCCAGGGATTAACAGAGGCTTACTTGTAAGATATTGCTGATAATAAAATGGCGTGGGGAAATATGGATAAAAAAACGGCACGCCTGAGGAGACCCGCCGGGATAATGCTGCTGCAACCCGGCTTCCCGTTCTATGCGGGCCCGTGGCTTTCCGTCCCTGCCTCACGACAGGTTTGGCCTATTTAGGTGCCACAATGTGGCACGTTAAATTTATTACACAATATATGAGTATTAGTCAAGAATAAAGGATAGCAGCTAGCGGAGACAACATTTCTTCAGGAGAGGATCCAGGCCGGATCAGTAATACTTTTATGCCATCCTAGTTTACTGCCAGACATTCCTGGATCTTTTCAACTATGCTTCTCGTACTTATCGGCTTTTGCACAAAAGCAACACCCGGTTCCAAAACACCATGCTTGGCAATGACGTCATCGGTGTATCCTGACATAAAAATGACCTTTGCTGAAGGCCTGCTACTCTGCAGCCTTTTGGCCAGTTCATGCCCATTCATTTCCGGCATGATCACATCTGTCAGGACCACGTCAATATCTCCCGCATGGCTCTCGCTGACTTTCAGGGCCTCTTTGCCGTTGCCCGCCTCCAGAACATTATATCCCAGCGGTGTTAAAATTGTATATATGAGTTGCCGGATAGAAGGCTCATCTTCGACAACCAAAATTGTTTCCGCTCTTTTTTCAATACTCAATTGTTTTTCTTCAGCGGTATCCTTTCCCAGAGACATAACCACCGGCAGATAGACATCAAATGTCGTACCTTCATTAATGTTGCTCTTCACATATATATAGCCGTTATGCTGCTTGACGATGCCGTATACGGTTGCCAGCCCCAGGCCGGTACCTTTGCCGACCTCCTTGGTGGTATAGAAAGGTTCAAAAATCATCTTCTGCTCCTCGGGCAGAATGCCGCTGCCTGAGTCATGCAGGCTTAACCTGACATATGAACCTTTTTTGGCGCCCTCATGCCCCAGAACAAATTGCTCATCCAGATACTCATCAGCAATTTCAATGGTAAGAGTACCCCCCTGGGGCATTGCATCTCTGGCATTGATCGCCAGATTCATCAGCACCTGTTCAATCTGGCCCGGGTCGGCCAGAACGTTGCTGCTGCGCCTGCTGATTTGAAGAACAAGGTTGATATCCTCGCCTATCATCCGGTGCAGCATTTTGCTGATATCCTTCACAATATTATTGAGGTTCGTCACCTTCATCTCAAGAACCTGCTTGCGGCTGAACGCCAGAAGCTGTCCGGTAAGGTTGGATGCCTTCCTGCCGGCCTCACTGATTATCTGCAGCTCTTCCCTGGCCGGACCGTCTTCGGGAAGCTTATTCATGATCAAATCGCTGTAGCCGATAATGACTGACAGTATATTATTAAAATCATGGGCTACTCCCCCGGCAAGCCTGCCGATTGATTCCATTTTCTGGGCCTGGATAAGCTGTTCCCTGAGTTTCTGCTGGGCTGCCTTGGCCTGCTCCCTGTCAGTTACATCTTCGACAAAAATCAAAGCCTTGTCCTCACCGTTTTCTTCAATGGGCATCCCGGTAAAATTCCTGATTGTCTTCTTGTTACTGTAATTGGAAGTGTAATGGACAGGCCCCAGAAAGAAATTGTCCCCATTTATGGCTGCAAAAATTTTCTCTGACAATCCCAACTCCTTGTAGGTCGGCAGGGTGAATACATTTATTTTTTCTACAAAATTTTCATATTTGATGCCGCTTATGCTCTCCATTGCAGTGTTGACATATTCAATAGTCCCTTTCCGGTTCACCATATAGATGCCATAGGGTGATTTTTCCAGGATATCAAGGGTCATCTGGTTTGCCCTGGTAAGTTCCTCTTCGGCCTTCTTGCGTTCAGATATATCGCGGACCACATGGACTATGCCGATGGTGCTGCCGTTATCTCCAAAACGCGGCATTGCCTTGATCTCAATGTGTTTTTTCAGGTTCGGTTCATACAGTTCAGTTGTCGAGGCTTTGCCGCTGTTCAATGTGAGGCAGCTCGGACAACCCTCAGGCGGGCAGGTGCTACCGTGGTAAGATTCATAACATTTCTGTGACAGTATCCTGTCCATTGACTGGCCCAGAAGGTCCTCAGCAGCCTTGTTGGAGAGAATAATATTGAAATCATCGTCATGGATGGTAATGGCGTCGTTTATTGTATTGAAGGTATCCTCCCAATACGTTTTCGCCTTGAGCAATTCCATTTCAGCCTGTTTCCTGTTTGTAACTTCTTTCCTGAGCTCCTCGTTGACCAATCTGTCATGCCGCATTCTGTTGACAAAATATATGATAAGGGAACCAACGATCAGGGAGACAATAAAGGAGTCTATGGCGCCGATTACTATGAGGTCTAATGATTGCTCACCCCAGAGGAACTCGGCCAATAGCACATTAAGAAGCAGCGTAAACAATTCGGAGGCAAGAACTGCCATCCAGATGAAGTTCCAGGGCTTTATGGAAAGTAGTTTCTGATAAATTCTGTCAACTATTTTGTTTATCATATCTCGCGGTTCGTCAAATTACTGGTGAAAATGAGGTTCAACTATAAATCAGGTCTATTATTACTCCTGCAGAACATCTTTAACCGTTGCCATGAAAACAGCCATATCAACCGGTTTCTGAAATACTTTTTCAGCTCCAAGATTGGATGCCAGTTTTAAAAAATCCACATCCTTGACACTGCCCCCTCCTGTCATAGCAATAATTTTTATATCAGGATAATTCCTGCAGATCTCCATGATAGTCCCAAGACCGTCCTCACCGGGCATAAATATATCCGTGACAACCAGGTCAAAGGCCTGCTTCTTTATGAGATCAAGCCCCTCAATACCATTTGCGGCGTCATGGGCTTCATACTCTTCAGCAGCTAAAATTTTGCATAATAATTTCCGGAGCTGCAGATCATCATCTATTACCAACACACGGGCCATAATCATACCTCGGAATAAATTCTGTCCTTTAGCTACTTTACTTTTTTGGCGGGCTGATAAATTTCGGCCCGCATGGCGGTCAGGCATACCGTAAATAAATTCACCCGTTCACCGCTATGCTAATATTTGCCGAACTCCTTATCATCCAGGGCAATTTCCCTGTCTGCGGCTTCAATATTGTCATCTGCCTTGCCGTCATTTTCATCATATTTCGGCGAGTTACCTGTTCCTTCATCGGGTTCCGGAAGCTGCCACTGGGGAGTTTCCTCAACAAAATGCGTT
>JAWVYE010000010.1:0-12904 GCA_033722905.1 Desulfobulbales bacterium | reverse complement strand
TGCTCGTCCTGAAGCCCGTCCTGTGACCAGCGGCCGGGCCGGTAGAATTTGGCTACCAGGGCCTGGCCGTCCTCGGCCTCCAGTTCGTAAACCCGGTTGATATAGCTGATAAGCGGCCGGCAGAGATTGGTGCAGCGTTTATCCAGGGCCCCCTCCACCAGGCTGATAATTCTGTCAGGGGTCAGGCTGTTAAAGGGAGTCTGTTGTACCTGCACTCCTGATGAATTCATCTTTTTCAGCATGTAGTTGAGTCATATTCCGGCCTTTTCGCCTCTGCCCCATGCAAACCTGTAATTCCGTTATTGCCTCTGGAGGCAGCTGGTTCGGGCGCACCCTGCATTCCTGCTGCCGCAGGCTGCCTGACAACGCAATGCAGCACTGGTGAGCCGGGCTGCCCAACCTGAGAGAAGACCGTTTACAGCAAAATAAAGTTACCGGCACGCATGTTCCAACCGTCGTAAAACAGATATGACCAGACAGTGTTAATTATCAACGACAAAGGAAATTTTGGCATTGATCCGGTATTTCGCAATTTTGTTGGTTTTACCGACAATGGCCTGGATATCCTGAATGTAGATACTCTTGATACTGCGCACTGTTTTGGAGGCATCCTTGAGCGCCGCCTCAACTGCTTTTTCAATTGTTTTGCCTTCAGAGAGCACTTCGATAACTTTTACTATTGCCATGGTCTGATTCTCCTTTGTTAAGTTGGAAACCGGCTTTAATTTTTCTCCTTGTCAGCTAAAATACGCAGGCGGTGTATTCTTTCTTCCGCCGGGGGGTGGGTTGAAAACATTTTCTGTAAACCGCCGAAGAACGGATTCATGATAAACATATGGGAATGGGCGGGGTTGCCATGGGTGAGCGGGAATTTTCTCATGCTGTTATGAAGTTTCGCCAGGGCGCTGGCAAGTGCCAGCGGCTGACCGCTTATTTCGGCGCCGCCTGCATCGGCGGCATATTCGCGGGTGCGTGACACGGCCATGCGGATCAGCATGGCCCCCAGCGGAGCGCCGATGGCGATCAGCAACATGCCCAACGGATTATTGCGCCGGCCGTCATTGCCGACCCCGAAGCGGGCAAATTGCCCAAGCATGGCTATGGCCCCGGCAAAAGTTGCCGCAATGGTGCCGGTCAACATGTCCCGATGCTTGACATGGGCCAGTTCATGGGCCATGACCGCTGCCAGCTCATTGTCATCCAGTATTGCCAATATGCCCTCTGTCGCCGCCACAGCAGCATGTTGCGGGTTGCGCCCGGTTGCAAATGCATTGGGGTTTCGTTCGGGAATAACAAAAACCTTTGGCATTGGCAGGCCGGCCTTTTTGGTCAATTCTTCGACAATCGGATAAAGCCGTGTGCCATGTTCAGGGCCCACCTCTGAGGCACGGTAGCGGCGCAGGATCATTTTATCACTGAACCAGTAGGAAAAAAAATTCATGGCGCCGGCAATGAGAAAAGCCATGACGGCGCCCTGGCGCCCTCCCACCGAACCGCCGACCACAACGAAAAGAATTGTCAGGCATACCATTAATAAGAAAGTGCGTGTCCTGTTCATAACATTCTCTCAGCTTAAAGTTGGGTACAATCAAAAAAACTTTTTTGCCAGGTTGAGCAGGTCGTCCGCAACTGACCCGTCCCTGTCGGCATCGAGAAAGGATGTGAGACCGCCTAAAAGAGAAGAGGATTGCTGGCCGCTGCCGGCCGCCAGCCCACTCATAGAGGCGCTTCCGGCTGCCTGTTTGCTGATGGCGCCCATGGCCATGGTCGCAACCAGAGGCAGCATTTTCTTGAGAATACCCGCATCAATCCCTGTCCTTGTACTGGCATGTCCGGCAACATTGCGGCTGACATCCTTACTGCCCAGGATATGGCCGAGAATGTTGTTGCCATCGTTTACAGTATCGCTACTGCCCAACATTTCAGGATTGTCCAGATACCTTTGATGGTTGCCTTTCTGCAGAGCACCGAGAAGGGCGTCAAGCCCGCCCGGCTTGGAGATGTTGTTCTGGATACCTCTTGACAGTGAGGGGAGAAGTTGGCCAACGGCATTTTTAGCATCATCCGAGCCGAGCCCGAAGTTCCTGGCCAGTTGACTTACCATTCCTCCATTCTGCGCGTTTAAAACCATATCTAACAGATTCATTGTTTCCTCCTTTTTCAGTTTGACATAACGTAAACCATTTGAAGGCCGACAGATAAAAAAAACAACAATACCTTAATTGGTGAGGGTTTAAGGGGTGCAAGCAAAATTATCAGCAGACCCGTGACCCGCAGCAATTTTAAATACAATTTTTTTAGCAGGCAGAAAGTATGCTTACATTGTAATACCGGAAAGACATTTAGGTAAAGAAAAAACGGAAAAGTTCATTATTTTATGTATTAATTTGGTTGAAAACCTTATTAATTCCGTTGAGTTATAACGTAGTCCATGTGGGGCTGCATTACGGGATGGTATATTGATTCCCCGGTATTACACCGGCCGAGCAACAGCTTCTATAGCAATCTCAAGCTGTTGCTCGGCCTCCAGTTACAGGACAGGAAAACGGCTATATCTTGTGGCGCTTTGATTGCAGGTCCCCAGGTGTCAATCCCCACCGGGCCCGGTCAGATCAGATCACCTTTACCTGCTCGCTGAGGGAAATCTTCTGCAGCTGCTCGAAAAGAAAGCGCTTCATTTGCTGTTCAATATCAGGACTGCTGCCGCCGTTGCCCTTTGTCACTTCTTTAAAAAAGGAATTGCAAATACGCCGGTCACCGGAGCTCCATTGGGCGGTATAGCCGTTCGGGGTCTGACGGACCACCTTGTCGGCATGATAATCTCTGCGTCCATGGGCCCAGTTGATGATATGGGAATAATAGATGAGGCTGCGGTCCAGCAGTATATAGAGGAATTGGATGTTTTTAACGGGACCTATCTGCTTTTCCGCACCGCCTAAAGGTATGCCAAGGACTCTGGTCTGAGCCAGGTTTTTGCCGCCTAAAGCCGCCCATGTGGCTCCTGCAATACCGCCCAGGGCTGCAAAAACTCCAAAGCTTGCGCCAACAGTTGCTGCATCCAGGGCGGCAGCAATTCCGGCCCCGCCGACAGCTGCTGCCGCTATCTGCTGATTACGGCTCAAACCGAGGAATTTCCAGGTACTGGCGCTGAAAAGGTCTTCATGGAGGATGGACCTGGGCGGCAGATCATGGTTGAAAATGTTGTGTTTAAAAAGGCTCCTGATCTTTTGCTGGGCCCGGGATTCTATATTCCTGATATTTTTTTCATAGGCCTGCAGCATATCCCCCAGCATGGCCTCCGCATCATCGGCATCAGAAAAACTCCTGACAACTTTATGTGACAGGCTCTCCTGCAGCATTTCTGTAATGATTGCAGCACTGGCGTGATTCCGCCGGGTCCAGTCTTCCTTGAATGCTGCAATGACCTTGCTGAGGGCTGCCTGCCAGTCCTGGTCGATGTTTTTCAGACTCTCGAGCAGGTCCAGACGTTGGGCATAGTTTGCCGTGTGGGCGTTAAAAACCCGAAAAACATTGAAGCATTTTCGAAACTCGTCCTTCCACTGTGCAAGGAAATCGGTGCTGGCATCCTTGCTGTTGATGATGGCCATGCGGGGCAGACCCGTGAGGCGTAGAATTTCCATTTCTGCTCTGTCAACGCTGCGTAAAGGCCTGGAGCCGTCCACTACATAAATAATACCTGCTCCCTGGGTAATGGGAAGAAGAAGTTCGCAGTCTTCCTTGAAGTCGGGATTGTCTCTGTTGTTCTGCCTGAAAGCATTGAAGATGTCGTCCCCTGAATCCTGTAACTGCTGCAGTTGGTGTAATACTTTTTTCGGATTCTGGAACCCGGGTGTATCAATGAAACGGATAATTTCCCTGCCGTCGATGACCACCGGAAATTCCTGGCAAACCAAGGTTTCCCCTGGAGTGTCACTGACCCTGACACTGTCGTCTTCGGCAAGGGTTGAAAGCACAGAGGATTTACCCTCGTTGGGGTGCCCGACTATGGCAAATTCCGGAATCGTTTCAGGGCGCATGGTTCACCAATCCCACTGTATACAGACAGGGATCTCCTAATGCCGTTATTTTACGGGTCCAGACAGTGAGGTTTTCCTCCAGCGCCGGGGTAAAAACGGTTCCTGCCTGCGGCTTGCCGATAAGCCCTATACTGATGCAGGGGTTATTGCCGATTGCTGTACGCAGGTTTTTAATGAAATTGAGCTGTTCGGTTATGGGCGGCTGCCATGCTTCCAGGATAAGAAGTATATCCGTATCAGCAGTCCGGCTGCTGTTTTTCAGGTCAGAGAATATCTGCATATCAGTCTCATAATCCTTATTCACCCTGATAATTTCTTCTATAGCTGCAGAAAACCTGTGTTGCACTGCAGACTTCACCTCAGCCTGCGTGCATTCTTGAAATATATCATCCGGAATCATGACCAGGATATTCTTCCCGCCCCCCCTGCGTGTTGCAGCAGTCTGTTCCGGCCCGGCATAACCGGGCGACGGTTCTTTTTCTCCTGTGCCGCTGCCGGCAACCCTGCGGCCGCTGGTGCTTACAAGGGGAGAGGCCATGCGCAGCAGCAACTGCTCATAAGGGCCCTGTCTGAAGTCCAGCGAGTTGAGATGTCTGCGCTGGCTCGCAACTGCCAGCAGGTAAAGAAGAAGGCGGGGCAGCAGACCGTAAACCAGTACGGCAAAGCAGAGAAAAGGCCACCATGAAGCAAGGTCCGGTGTCGAGAGGTGATAGATCCCTTCCTTCAGAATGATGCGGCTGCCTTCAACTTGAGACAGTGACGGAAAGGCAAGGTCGCGACCCACCAGCCAGGTCCAGGGCAGGGCAATTTTCTCTACCAGGGAGTGGACGGCGGCCGGGCTCAACTGGAGAGTCGATTGCCAGCCAAAGGCAATATCTGTAGTGATTACTTTCAGTAAGGTTGCCGCCAGCAGACCCAGATTGAAACCTATGCCAAAAAGCTGGACCAGAATAAAGCCGGGCAGAAAAATAAGGGAACCATAGGTGAAGCCTTTGCTCTTGACAATCCCCAGGGCTGACTGCAGCATTAAGCGGCGGTCGGCATCCACTTTGCCGGAGACCTTATTCCGGGCCTTAAGCAATATCCTGACTATGGATCTGTATATCAGGTTATACAGAGGGGAGGATGACAGTAATGATTTTTTTTTCACCCTATAGAAGGTGAAGGAAAACAACAGGAGAAGCAGGAGTATCTGGAAAAAAACGAAAACAGAGAGATAGACAAAAACATTTAAGGGCCTGTCGCCGGTGTAGGTCAGAAAAGTGAGCCCGGCCCCTGCGCCGATAATAAGGCCGGCGATCATGAAAAGTACGGCAAGTGAACCGTGCAGGCTTGCGAAACTCTTACCGGGGAGCACAGTACCCTTGCCTGCCTCCTCTTCCCGTCTGTTGTTCAGCCAGGCCTGAATGATCAATTGCCGGTCCGGTGTCTGCCCCGCCTCAATTGCGGGCCTGAAGGAATTGAGGAAGATAGAGCGGTCCCGCTCACTTAAATAGCGCAGTTGTTCAGGAGATTGCGAAACAGCATCCTTGTATAAGAAGTATTCAAGGTCAATGATGTCGCTTATATGCCACTTCTTTTTGGAATGAATTTCCATTGCACCTGTCTTCGAGGTCTGATTTATTTTTCAAGTTTGCCCTGGAGTGAAAAAATTATATCATTGCAACTGCTATTATCCCATGAATTCAGCATGCAGTGTAGCAGTTCTTAATTTTATATCAACTCTCTGAAAAAACAAATAAAACCGGGTTGCCTCACCTCGGGCTGTTCTTCGTCAGTAACAGCAGGCAGGCGAGGGACCTGGAAATAACAGGAAACCGGAGCAGGCAGTGAAAGGTCTGCAAAACCATGCCTGCCCGGCAAACCGTCTGACCTGTTAAAATAAATGCAATAAATGTCTGGGAGCAGGGTGCTTGTGCCGGGGAACATGAATTGGCTCCACAAGCCGGTCTATGGTTTTCCCATTAAAACCTGGGTCGGGCTTTGGCGGAATCTGCAGGTACGATGGAGAATTCAGTGTCCGTATCTATGATCCGCCAACCTGCCTTGCGGATATCATTACGTATTACCGCATCAAGACCCGGGACCTCGAGGCTGACCGCGGCATAGGGCCTGAGGTCTTTTGCATGGCCGTTTTCAAGCAGGTAGTTGACCCCGGTTTCCCGCAGCCCGGGCATCTGGGAACGAAGCATCTGTAAGGATAAGGAAATTTTCTCCTGCGGCCCGGCAGCACGATAGCGCGCATAAAGCAGGGCATCTTTATAGCCGCGGCTCCATGTCAAAGAGGACGGTGCCCTCTTTTCGAACTCCCCGGGAGTGGTGATCTCAGCCAGCGAATACATGAGAATATCGCGGGAATTTGGCGGGGGGCCTGAGGCCAGCAGCTCGCTGACCGGTTCGAGCACGCTTTTATCACCCAGTCGGGCAAGGACAAATAAAGCGGCGCTGCGTTTTTCAGGGTCAGGGTCGGTGCGGAGCTGCTCGGCAAAGGGACGCCCCCGCGGGTCGCGGTGAAGTCCGAACCAGGTGAATGACATGCGGTATGTTGGCCATGGCTCATTTGTTTTTGCAGCCAGATTTACCATATAGGCCGCAGCTTTTTCAGTAGCCGGAAGATAGGCCAGGACTAAAAGAGAGTCGCGGCGGAGTAAACTTTTATTTTTCAGGATTTCCAGAACCACGGGGACAGAGGTTTTATCACCAATAGAACGCAAAACCTGGAGAAGACGTTGTGCCTGCAGCGGATTAAATTCCGCAGACCCTAGTGCACTGTGAACAGCCGCAAGCGCTGCCGGGCCCTGGTCGATTAAACGGGGCCCGGCCCGTTTTGCATCAGGGCCGGCAAGGGCGGCTATATTCTCCTCTATTGTTGGGGCCGGGCCCTTGTGCCGCAGCATTTTTCTCATCTCAATCCAGGTTTCCGAATCGATTTCATGTTGAGCTCTGGCGTATGGCGGCGATAAACCTATCAATCCTGAAAAAAAACCAATGCAGAGTAATGCTAAAAGGATGTGGTTCAGCCTGGCGGTGTTCGGAAATCTCTCCATGGATATACCTGTCATTTTTATAATCGGGCTAAGCGATCCACTCAAAAGGGTCCACTTTATAAAAGCCCTGCAGTTCAGCATACAGTTCAGGATGTTTTTTCTTAAGCTGCCGCGGTTTTTCAAAAAAGGTTTCGGTTGCCACCGCAAAAAACTCGGCCGGATTAGTGGCCCCATACTTATGCATAACGCTCTTTTTCCCCTTTCTCTTCTTATGCTGGAGCAGCTCAAATTCCTTTGAAAAGACCCTGGACCAGGATGAGTAAGCTGAACGCATCGCAAGGATTGGAGTACCGTCTGATCTGCCATCCTCCTGGTCAAGCTGATGGGCAAATTCATGCATTGTGACATTACGGCCGTCCTGAAAATTAATCGCACCTCTCTTGACACTGTCCCAGGCCAGCACGACCGCGCCATGATGCCATGATTCGCCCAGGCGGACAGAAGAACCGGTCCGGGGTGTGTTAAACCTGTGCCGGGGGGTGGCCACGTAGGTGCTGGGATAAACAAGCACGGTATAAAGTTTCGGGTAGCATGCCTCCTTTCTGTTTAAAAGAAGCATGCACGCCTGGGCTGCAATGGTAACCCTGATTTCATCGGTCAGGGTGAGACCGCCGCACCCTTCAAAAGATTTTTCAGCAATGAATATTCTCAGGTGGTCATGGAGCTGCTGCCGCAGCTGGGGAGATAATTTCCCGTAGGGTGGCAGGTTGTTTTTCAGGATTGCCGACCACTCCGGGGGAAAGGGTGTATGCAGCAGTTTCCTTCTTCTCTGGCGGCGGCGCCAAGTTGAAATAACCTTGAAGGCCCATACCGCGCCGCCGGCAAATATGAGAAAAATGATAAGTTTCATCGCAGTTTAAAGATATTTTCCCTGGTTTGCAGTTTTAATAATACATCACCTGATGATTTTTATACTCCTGTAGAGCTTTATCATCCCCGCAAGAAGCAGATAGATGAAGAGCGGCGGCCCCAGGAGAAAGATGATTACAAAACCGGCATAAAAGAGCACAACCTTGATGATGCCGCGTTTTTTAATCCGCAGCAGACGTTTTTCAATTTCCTTTCCCTTTGCCTCGATCACGCCTTGCGGCCAGGATAGACAATCCCTCTCTTTATGGCCGGGACTGACTTTTGATTCCCGGCGGCACTCGGAGATGAGCTCCTCCAGGGCTGTGCTTTCGATCCGGTCCGCATCAAGCCGCGCAACAATGCGGCGATACTGGCCGTTTATCCTGCTGATTTCATTGCTGCCCACATGTATTATCCAGCCGATATAGACCAGGCTGCAAATCGTATAGATAATCTTCCAGTAGCGGAATATTTTCATATTAATTCTAATGATCAGCCTTTTTCAGTTGAGGGCTCCCGGGCCGGTCTTAAAATGCTGAGAGTATTTATTTTGCCGGTCCGCGCCCCTTTCTCACCATTGATTTATGCCGGCGCGGCTCCCTGCCCCCAGGCGGGAGGACACTGCTGTCCGCCGCAGCGACCCATATCAATCGTGCCAGTGATTTAGCGCCCTTAAAAGCAGGGGCATGATAACGCCGGACATGGAAGCCGCAGTGTAACAGAAGCCGCTCGTATGCCCGGCATGGTCCGGCCGACCATACAGCCAGACACCCGTTTTTTCGCAGTGCGCGCCGGCAGGCCCAAATGCCTTTATGGCCGTATAAACGGCTGTTGCCGGAATAGCTGAAGGCGCCGGGGCCATTATCGATATCCAGCAGGATGGCGTCGAACCTGTTTCGGGACCGGGATATGAGCTCGACAATATTGCCGGCCCTGAGGTCAACCCGCTCATCCTTGAGCGGATGGTTGTTAAGTTTTCCGAGAAATTCATGATTCCAGCCGATAACATCATCCAACAGCTCACTCACAACCACTTCAGTATGGGGACTGAGCATTTCCAGCGCCTGGCGCAGGGTATAACCCATTCCCAGGCCGCCGAGAAGTATACTGGGAGCTTTATGCTCAACCAGATGTGCGCAGCCCAGCCGCGCCAGCTCCAGTTCTGACTCATGCTGGCTGCTGAGCATAAGGTCCTCACCGTCGACTTTTATGAGAAAATCGCGGTCATGCTGATAAAGAACCATGTCGCCGCCGTCAGGGGTCCGGGTAGTAGCTTTAATAATTCTCGGTTTCATAATTGCATTGCAGCAGTTGCGCAGCCCGCGACAGAACCCAGATGTGATGATTAACAGGTCTGCGGTCAGGTTATGATTTTCAGGGCTTTGTCCGGCACTTAAACTTTATAACATGACTTGCCGCTGCCGGTTTTGAGCATCTGTTTTTTTCTGGTGAGGGGCAGCCTTTTAATATGGTACTCCAACCTGGCTGCTGCTGCTTTTGACTGCACCTGTTCTGAATAGGCCAGCTTTACCGGTCTCCTGGATCTCGTGTAACGGGCTCCCGCCCTGCCGGAATTATGGGCCGCGATTCTCTTTTCCAGGTCATTGGTAATGCCTGTATACAATGTTCCGTCACTGCATTCGACCATGTAAACATGCCAGGTTTCACTGTCTTTCTTTTCCACCTGCCTGGTCCCCAATCATTTGTTTTTCCGCTTTATTTTCGCTTTCATGCCTCAGCCCACCCCGGGAGCTTTAATCTCCTCGCCCCGGGTCGCTCTTCCATGCAGAACCCCCTTGTCATCAAACCAGAGAGGATCGAGGCAGATGATCCTGTTCCAGCCCCTTTTGCCGTCTTTCTGCTGGTGGTAGACCATCCAAAGCTGCCCGTCAGCGGCCTTGATCACTGAACAGTGACCCGGGCCGAATATGTTGCCGCCTTTTTGGATAATCGGATTACCCGGGTATTTGCTGAAAGGGCCGGCAGGACTTTTGGCAGTGGCATAACCGATGGCGTAATCCTGGGTGTCGGCGCCGCCGGCAGAATAAAGCAGATAATAAAGGCCCCGGTGTTTCAGCAGCCATGGCGCTTCTGTGATGGAAGCCTGCCTCTTTTCCCAGGGATCAGCAGGCTGGATGAGAAAGACAGGGTCGCCTTTTTTCCGGACAGGAGATGCCATGGGCTGCACATGGATTCTGAAGCCCGGATACTGGACATAGTAAAGGTAATACCGGCCGTCCTCATCGACAAACATGTGAGCGTCAATAGCCCGCTCAACCAATGGGCCCAGATCTTTGAATATGCCATCGGGCCGGTCTGCCGCTGCAACCCCTATGCGCCCGTTCACAGTGTAGTAGAGATAGAAGCGGCCTTGCTTTTCATCATAAAAGACATCGGGTGCCCAGACCCCGGGTTCAATGGTCTGAAATACCCTGGTACCCTTCTGCCATTTGACCAGGTCGGCAGATACGTAGACATCGTAGCCCCGGTTGTCGCCGGTGGGATAAAGATAGTATTTGCCTTCATGGAATAAGACTGCCGGGTCCCCTATGCCGAGTACACCCGAAAAGTTATCAGGAGCTGTGCGGCTGATGATAAAGGTCTCCACCAGAACCGGGTTGGTATAAGTCTTCTCCGTGTTTAAACCTGTGGCGGCAAAAATAATGGCACCAAGCAGGATAACAGCTCCGGCGCCTGTAAGAGCCAGGGTGATTTTCTTGTTGTTCATTTTTTTCCCATACTGAAAAATCAGGAAGATGATACAACCGCTATATTACCATACACCTGACAAAGGGGCAGCGATATACTGTCATCTTTCCTTTTTCAGGGTGCCTGCTGTTTCGAGGCAGACAATGTCCTTCAGGTATATTGTTCATAATATGAACCTTATTAAGCTATATTGTCAATTCAGTGATTTTCTTTTCTTGTTGATTTCAAGATGTAATAATAACTCATGATAATTTAATACTGTTGACTTTATCGCGGGGCGGTGTACAATTTTCCAGGAGGTCGTCTTGCCTGCTGCAGGATAGTCGGGATAGCCACATGGCCTGTCGGCACCCGGTTTCGTTTTTTACCTGCAGATTGTCTTTTTTTTATTAATATTTAAATGTTACACTTCTTTCTGGTCATTGAATAATTATTATCGGATGCCTGTTACTATATACTACCCGTCAGGTATTCGAGGGATCGAAAAGTTTTTCTTGTAACAAAGTTCCGATTTTTTTATGAAATAACAGGTTTTTACTTGTCTGCAAAAATTCAACAGGGGGAGCAGCTGCCAATGGAGGAAAGAAAATTACCGGTCCTGATTGTTGAAGATGATGAGGCTCTATTAAATTTATATGAGAAAATATTGGAAAAAGATTATGACGTGCTGAAAGCAGCAAGCGGTAAAGAGGCATTTGAAATTTTTCAGGAACACCCCGAAATTCCCGTGGTTATGACCGATGTGCTCATGGAAACGGATATTGCCGGAATTGAATTGATCAACAGAATCATTAAGGTAAAACCCGCCACCCAGTTCATAATTGTCTCAACGGCCCATGAAGACTCATTTATTGCCCTTCAGACCCTCAAGGGCATTGCGAGCCTTCCCAAACCCGTTGAGTCGATGCATATAAAAATGGCGGTCAGGTCAGCATGCATCCGCTACAAAGAGGCTGTTTGGCTGGAAGGTATGAAAAACCACCTGGGAAAAGCTCCATGGCAGGACCAGGAATGAGGGCCGCCTCTTAATTTTATAAGCTGCAAGGAAGAGTTTATCTTCCCTTTACCGGGGTTGTTCCAGGTCAGGCTTTTTGGGCATGGTGCAGGCAGCGCGGCGGTCACCATATTATACTTTCAACTTTTTCCGCATTTGCCTTCCTCGATAACCGGGAAGCCAGCCAGGTTGAAACTTGCCCCGCAGCCACAGGTGGTTGCGGCGCTGGCATTGGTAAACTGCAAGCCGCCGCCGATCAGGTCATCAGAATAGTCAATTGTTAACCCGTCCAGGTATTTGCTGCTTTCTGGGTCGGACACGATACGAATATCGCCGCTCTGCAGGAGTACGCGTTCATCTGCATGCATTTTGCCGTCAATCTCCGCATTATAGGTCAAACCGGCGCAACCGCCTTCAGTAACAGCAACCCGTAAAAACTGACCCGGTTCCAGCTTGTTTTCCAGGATTTCCCGGGCTTTTTGTTGAATATGGATTTTCATGGCAGGAACCTCTTGAAATACAATTTAATCTCGCACAACATATTTATACATATCGTCAGGCTGAAGGGAAATGTCAAGTATGGGCCCGGAGGGCAACTTGGAAAAAATGGACAAGGCGGCGGAGCAGTTTCGGCCGCTGTAACAACTGTTGACGGCTCAGGTTGCCTTGCCTGGTTTTTCTCATGCAATCAGGGGGGATAATGCGGATTTGGCCCTCATTACTCAAGTGCCGACGATAATCTGATCCGGCAATTCGTTTTCATCATCGTGCCTGGCGGGAAAATGTTCGGCTAGCAGTTGCCCCAGCTTGGCAATCTCCAGACATAAAACCTCTGCTGCCTTGCCCTTTCGGATGCCTTCCGCCATATCCCTGGCATAGACCCGCAGCTCATACTCGGAGATTTTGCTGTATATTCCCTTATCAGCGAGTATCCACAATTTATGCTCCAGCAGGGAGATAAAGAAGAATACCGCGGTCGCATCCCGGGTCAGGTGAAGACCTTTTTCATAAAATGACTGGAGAGCCTGCTCCCGGACCAGTTCATCCAATCTGTTTTTTGAGATGAAAATTCGTTTCAGCGGGGCGAAGTGATTTGTCAGCCAACCGGTACAAATGGATAGTCCGGCATAGAATATCATGAAATATGTCAGAGAGTCATGAAAATAGAGCTCTGTAATGACAAGGGAAATCAGGCCTCCAAGGATAAGGCCCGAAAGAATAGTTGCCTCCGGGTATGAGTCGCTGGCATCAACAACCATGACAGCAAT